>PWIZ01000386.1 GCA_003560175.1 Halomonas sp.
CGTCGCGCTCGAACACCAGGGTCGGACTCATGCTGGAGCGTGGCCGCTTGTTCGCTTCCACTCGGTTGGCGATGGGGTTACCGTCGGCGTCCTCCGGGGTGAAGGAGAAGTCGGTGAGCTCGTTGTTGAGCAGGTAGCCGCCGGCCAGGCCGGTGCCGCCATCGGCGAGAATCCGCGAACCGAAGGCGGCCTCGATGGTGGTGGTCATGGCGATGGCATTGCCGTGCTCGTCGACGATGCTGATATGGCTGGTACCGTACTCCGGCTGATCGGGCTGGCTGGCCCAGGCGGTGGTGAGCTCGCCGGGATAGCCCGGCTCGGCGCCGCCGCTGCCCAGGCTCTCCTCGCCGAGCAGCGCCGCGCGCAGGGACAGGTAGTCGGGCTCGAGCATCACCGACCAGTCGCCGCCGGGGGCCTCGACGAAGTCCGGATCACCAATGTAGCGGCCGCGGTCGGCGAAGGCCAGACGCGAGGCCTCGAGGAACTGGTGCAGCCAGGGCTCGCTGGGCACCCCCGCCTCCAGCGGCACCTCCATCTCGGGCAGGTGCTCCATGATACCGAGGATCTGCATCACGGTGAGATGCCCCGAGGAGGGCGGCGGGAAGCCACACACCTCATAGGCCTGCCAGGCGGTGCAGATCGGGTCGCGCCGCTTCGCCGCGTAGCCGGCCAGATCCTCGGCGGTGATGGCGCCGCCGCGGGTGTGGTGCCCCTGTACCCGGGCCACCAGGTCCTCGGCGATGGGCCCCTCGTGCAGGGCCTGGCTGCCGTGCTCGGCGATCTCGCGCAGGATGGTGGCCAGGGCCGGGTTCTTCAGCGTCGTGCCGGCCTGGAGCGACTCACCATCCGGGTAGTAGAAGGCGCTGCCCAAGGGGTCCTCGCGCAGCGGCTGCTCACTGGCCAGGCTGGTGGCCAGGCGCGGGCTCACCACGAAGCCCTTCTCGGCCAGGTGAATGGCGGGGCCGAAGAGCTCCGCCCAGGGCAGCCTGCCGTGCTCGGCGTGAGCCAGCTCCAGCATGCGCAGGGTGCCGGGCACCCCCACCGAGAGACCGCTGGCCGCCGCCTCCATGAAGTCCAGCGGCTCGCCGCTCTCGTCGAGGAAGAGCTCGCCGTTCACCGCACCCGGTGCGGTCTCGCGGCCGTCATAGGCGGCCACCGCCTCGCCGTCATGGTGCATCAGGAAGGCGCCGCCACCGATGCCGCTGGACTGGGGCTCCACCAGGGTGAGCACCATCTGCACGGCCACGGCAGCATCGATGGCGCTGCCCCCCGCTTTCAGCACCTGATAGCCGGCGTCGGTGGCCAGCGGATTGGCAGCGGCCACGGCGAAGCGCTCGGTGGCCCAGCCGGGCTTCTCCTGAGTCTCGGAGGCCACCTCGGGGGCGATGGCCGGCAAGTCGTACTGGAAGGCGACCTCGGCCTGGGCGGCCAACGGCAGGCCGAGCATCAGCGCAGCGGTGACCGGGACCAGCAGGCGACGGCGGAAGGGAATGGCGGGAAGGGTCATGGGGACAGGCTCCTTGTCGCGATTTGTTGGCGTGGGGAGTCTGACAGCATAGACGAAAGGCACCCAGCCGACGTCAGTCGACCGGGCACCCTGTATCGAATGTATCGGGGTCAGACCCTTAAGATAATTTAAGGGTCTGACCCCAAGGGGGCTTAGCCCAGGGTTTCCCCGGCCAGCATGAACCAGGTCTCAAGGACCGCATCCGGATTGAGCGACACCGAATCGATACCCTGCTCCATGAGCCACTTGGCGAGGTCGGGATGATCCGACGGCCCCTGGCCGCAAATGCCCACATACTTGCCCTGGGCCTTGCAGGCCTGGATGGCCATGGCCAGCAGCTTCTTGACCGCCGGATTTCGCTCGTCGAAGAGGTGGGCGACGATGCCGGAGTCGCGATCCAGCCCCAGGGTGAGCTGGGTCAGGTCGTTGGAGCCGATGGAGAAGCCGTCGAAGTGCTCGAGGAACTCGTCGGCGAGCAGGGCGTTGGCCGGCAGCTCGCACATCATGATCACCTTGAGGCCATTGTCACCGCGTTTCAGGCCGTTGGCGGCCAGCAGCTCGACCACCTGGCGAGCCTCGTCGGTGGTGCGCACGAAGGGCACCATGACCTCGACGTTGTCCAGCCCCATCACCTCGCGGACCCGCTTCAGCGCCCGGCATTCCAGTTCGAAGCAGGGCCGGAAGGTCTCGGAGATGTAGCGTGAGGCGCCGCGGAAGCCGAGCATCGGATTCTCCTCACCGGGCTCGTAGAGCTTGCCACCGATCAGGTTCTCGTATTCGTTGGACTTGAAATCCGACAGGCGCACGATGACCCGCTGGGGATGGAAGGCGGCGGCCAGGGTGGAGATGCCCTCGACCAGCTTGTCGACGTAGAAGTCCACGGGGCTGGCGTAGCCGGCGGTGCGCAGGTCGATGGTCTGCTGCAGGTCGGCGGGCAGGGTCGCATAGTCGAGCAGTGCCTTGGGATGCACGCCGATCATACGGTTGATGATGAACTCCAGACGCGCCAGGCCGACACCGGCGCTGGGCAGGCTGGCAAAACCGAACGCGCGGTCGGGATTGCCGACGTTCATCATGATCTTGAAGGGGATCTCGGGCATGGCATTGACACTGGTCACGCTGCGATCGAAGGCCAGCAGCCCCTCATAGACATGGCCGGTGTCGCCCTCGGCGCAGGAGACGGTGACCGCGCGGCCATCGGCCAGGACCTCAGTGGCGTCGCCACAACCCACCACCGCCGGGATACCGAGTTCACGGGCGATGATCGCCGCGTGACAGGTGCGTCCACCGCGGTTGGTGACGATGGCCGAGGCGCGCTTCATGATCGGCTCCCAGTCGGGGTCGGTCATGTCGGTGACCAGGACGTCGCCGGACTTCACCTTCTCCATGTCTTCCGGGGAGAACACCACCTTGACGGCACCCTGGCCGATACGCTGGCCGATGGCCCGCCCGGAGATCAAATTACGCCCCTTCTCCTTGAGCTGGAAACGCTCCAGCTTGCCGCCCTCCTGCTGGGAAACCACGGTTTCGGGACGGGCCTGGACGATATAGAGCTCGCCGTCATCGCCGTCCAGCGCCCACTCGATATCCATGGGGCGCTGGTAGTGCTCCTCGATGGTGACCGCCTGACGGGCCAGAGACATGATCTGCTCATCGTTGAGGCAGAAGCGGCCCCGATCCTTGAGCGGTACATCAACGGTTTCCACGGACTTGCCGGCGCTGGCCTCCTTGCCGTAGACCATCTTGATCAGCTTGGAGCCCAGGTTGCGCCGCAGCACGGCCGGGCGACCGGCGGCCAAAGTGGGCTTGTGGACGTAGAATTCGTCGGGGTTCACCGCGCCCTGCACCACCGTCTCGCCCAGGCCCCAGGAGGCGGTGACGAAGACGGCATCGCGGTAGCCGGACTCGGTGTCCAGGGTGAACATGACACCAGCGGCACCGGTCTCGGAGCGCACCATCTTCTGCACGCCGGCGGAGAGCGCCACGTTCTCGTGGGCGTAGCCGCGGTGGACACGGTAAGAAATAGCGCGGTCGTTAAACAGCGAGGCGAACACCTCGTGCACGGCGCGCTTGATGTTGTCGAAGCCTTCGATATTGAGGAAGGTCTCCTGCTGGCCGGCGAAGGAGGCATCCGGCAGGTCCTCGGCGGTGGCCGATGAGCGCACGGCGACCTTGAGGTTGTCATGCTGGGCGAGGAGCTGGTCGTAGGCATTACGCAGGTGCTGCTCGAAGACCGGCGGCAACGGCGTATCGATGATCCACTGGCGAATCTCGGCGCCCGTTTTGGCCAGCGCGGTGACATCGTCCACGTCCAGGGTGGCTAGCGCGGCGTTGATGCGCTCGTTGAGGCCCTCGTGGGAAAGGAATTCGCGGTAGGCGTGAGCGGTGGTGGCAAAGCCGCCGGGCACAGTCACTCCGGCGCCGGCCAGATTGGAGATCATTTCACCGAGGGAGGCGTTCTTGCCCCCCACGCGTTCCACATCGTCCATGCCCAGCTCATCGAACCACAGAATGTAATCGTCCACGAGACCCCCTTGGCTTACCACGACAGGTGATCATGCCGGCAAGGCATGATGAATGGCGGCACTTTACCAAGAGAGGGCCATATTCGCCATTGGTCTAACAGCGAAGGCACTGAAGGATTATTACAAGAAGAGGTCGATTTCGCGGATTCCTGTAGTCAACGAACAATTTTCCCGAACGACCGGCGCTTGTGGGCCGCGGCCGCGGCACCGACAATAGGGGCTGTTCTCTTCCTCCCCTCTTCCACGACAGCTTGCGACGACACCAACATGACCCGTACCGCTTTCTTCATCTCCGACGGCACCGGCATTACCGCCGAGAGCCTGGGACGCAGCCTCCTGGCCCAGTTCGAGAACGTCGACATCCGCATGGTCACCAAGCCCTACATCGATTCGGTCGATAAGGCCGAGCGCCTGGTGGAGGTGATCAATGGCACCGCGGTGCACGACGGTGAGCAGCCAATCATCATCGATACCATCGTCGATGAGGAGATCCGCAACGTTATCCGCGAGGCCGAAGGCTTCAAGATCGACATCTTCTCGACCTTCCTCAAGCCCCTGGAACAGGAGCTCGACACCCACTCCAGCTACACGGTGGGGCGCACCCACTCCATCGGCCAGGATGAGGTCTACATGGACCGCATCCATTCGGTTCACTTCGCCTTGGACAACGACGATGGCGCCCGCACCCACCAGTACGACAAGGCCGACGTGATCCTGGTGGGCGTCTCGCGCTGCGGCAAGACCCCCACCTCGCTCTATCTGGCCCTGCAGTTCGGCATCCGCGCGGCCAACTACCCGCTCACCGAGGACGACCTCGACGAGGATGGCATCCTCAAGCTACCCCCAGCGCTTTCCCCCCATCGCCACAAGCTGTTCGGCCTGACCATCGACCCGCGCCGGCTGGCGGCGATCCGCCATGAACGCCGCCCCAACAGCCGCTACAGCTCCATGGACCAGTGCGTGCAGGAGGTCGGCCAGGCCGAGGGAGTCTACCGCCAGCTGCATATCCCCTTCATCGACACCACCCGCTTCTCGGTGGAAGAGATCTCCACCCGGATGATCGCCGAGATGGGACTGACCCGGCGCTTCTCGCCCCGCTAACGCACCACTCCGGCCCGTCTGAGCCTGGCGATATCCTCCTTCGTCAGGCCCATCTCGGCGAGGATGGCATCGCTGTCCTGGCCGAGGCGCGGCGGGGCGACCTCGCTGGTGGCGCAGTCGCCGTCGAAGCGCAGGGGACTCGCCACCTGGGGCACCTCCAGCTCACCGCGCATCAGGGTGCGATGCATCGCGCGGTGCTGCACCTGGGGATCGTCGAACACTTCGGTGAGGGTATTGATGGGCCCGGCCGGAATACCGCGGGCCTCCAGCTCGGCGAGCCACTCATCCCGGGAGCGAGTCATCAGGATCGCTTGGATCATTGCCACCAGCACCTCGCGGTTGCCGACCCGGGCCGCGTTGCTGGCATAGGCCGGATCCTCGGCCCACTCGGGACGGTCGAGCAGACGGGCGAAACGCGCGAACTGGGCATCGTTGCCCACGGTGAGCACCAGGTAACCGTCGGCGCAGGCGAAGGCCTGGTAGGGCACGATATTGGGATGGGCATTGCCGTGGCGCTCGGGGTCTCTTCCCGACACCAGGGCGTTGAGGGCCTGGTTGGCCAGGGTCGCCACCTGAACGTCGAGCAGCGCCACATCCACGTGACGCCCCACGCCGGTCCGCGCCCGCTCCTGCAGCGCCGCCAGCACGCCCACGCTGGCATAGAGCCCGGTCATCACGTCGGTGATCGCGACGCCGGTCTTCATCGGCAGGCCATCAGGCTCGCCACCGAGGCTCATCAGTCCGCCCATGGCCTGGATCATGAAGTCGTAGCCGGCGCGGTGGGCGTAGGGGCCGTCCTGGCCGAAACCGGTGATGGAGCAGCCGATCAGCCGCGGGTTGATGCCCTTGAGACTCGCGTAGTCCAGGCCATAGCGAGCCAGGCCACCCACCTTGAAGTTCTCCAGCAGGATGTCGGCGCCCTGGGCCAGGCGGCGGATCAGCGCCTGGCCCTCCTCCGTGGCGATGTCCACGGCCAGGGACTGCTTACCGCGGTTGGCGCACAGATAGTAGGCCGCGACCTTCTCATGGCCGTACGGCCCATTCTCAAGGTCTTCTGCGAGCCAGGGCGGTCCCCAGCCGCGGGTGTCATCGCCGCGCTCGGGGTGTTCGATCTTGATCACCCGGGCACCCAGGTCGGCGAGCAGCTGGCCGGCCCAGGGGCCGGCCAGCACCCGCGACATGTCGAGCACCGTGATGCCGTCCAGCGGTCCGCTCATGTCACGCTCCTTGTCACGGGAATGATCAACCGGTAAAGGCCTGCAGGCCGGTCTGGGCACGGCCGAGGATCAAGGCGTGGACATCATGGGTGCCCTCGTAGGTGTTGACGGCCTCGAGGTTCATCACGTGGCGAATCACATGGTACTCATCGCTGATGCCGTTGCCGCCATGCATGTCCCGGGCGACACGGGCGATGTCCAGGGCCTTGCCACAATTGTTACGCTTGATCAGCGAGATAGCCTCCGGCACCAGCTGGCCATCGTCGATCATGCGACCCACGCGCAGGGCGGCCTGCAAGCCCAGCGCGATCTCGGTCTGCATGTCGGCGAGCTTCTTCTGGATCAGCTGGTTGGCGGCCAGCGGGCGACCAAACTGGTTGCGCTCAAGAGTGTAGTTACGGCCAGCGTGCCAGCAAGCCTCGGCCGCCCCCATGACGCCCCAGGCGATGCCGAAGCGAGCCCGATTGAGACAGGAGAACGGCCCCTTGAGGCCGGTGACATTGGGCAGGCGCTGCTCATCGGAGACCTCCACGTCCTGCATGGCGATCTGGCCGGTGATGGAGGCGCGCAGGCTGAACTTGCCCTCGATCTTGGGCGCGGAGAGGCCCGGCATGCCCTTCTCGAGGATGAAGCCGTTGATCACGCCTTCGTCGTCCTTGGCCCAGACCACGAAAACGTCGGCGATGGGCGAGTTGGTGATCCAGGTCTTGGCCCCGTTCAGACGCCAGCCGTTTTCGGTGCGGGTGGCGCGGGTGGTCATGCCGCCCGGGTCAGAGCCGTGGTCAGGCTCGGTGAGGCCGAAGCAGCCGACCCACTCGCCGGTGGCGAGTCGGGGCAGGTACTTCTCGCGCTGAGCCTCGCTGCCAAAGGCGTGGATGGGGTACATCACCAGGCTGGACTGCACGCTCATGGCGCTGCGGTAGCCGGAATCGACCCGTTCCACTTCGCGAGCCACCAGGCCGTAGCTGACATAGTTGAGCCCGGCGCAGCCGTAGCCGTCGATGGTGGCACCCAGCAGGCCCAGCTCGCCCATCTCGTTCATGATCTCGCGATGGAATATCTCGTGGCGGTTGGCCTCCAGCACCCGCGGCAGGAGCTTCTCCTGGCAGTAGTCGTGGGCGGTCTGGTGGACCATGCGCTCGTCTTCGGTGAGCTGGTCGATCAGACGGAAGGGATCTTCCCAGGTGACGGGGGTGATCTGGCTCATGGCGGGGGCTCCGTGGGGCTGGCTGGGATTAATATCTACATTTCACGTAAATGTAGACCACCAGACCCTTTCTGCCAAGCATAAAAAAGACCCCCCGAAGGGGGCCAGGTGGAGCACGCCAGCTCACTGGTGATCGCTACTCTGGCTTGGCGATCATGCTTTACACATTGCGAGAACCGCGCCAGAAAATCAGATAACCATTAAAAAACATTTAGTTAACCAACAACCCCAGCGCGAGCTGGCGTCCCGACCGACCGACAACGTACCGCACTGCACCATGAAGGCGCTCCGCAACGCCGAAATGCGCCATGGCGAGGCAGCGTCAGTCGCCAGCCGACGGGGCCCGATTCGCGCGGGGCCTCACAGTCGATCCTTGTGGATTTTCCCGGCCTTCATGATCAGGCGCAGATTGCGCTCCGGATCGGCCAGGAAGTCGAGACCTCGGCTCGGATCGCCGTCGACCACCAGCAGGTCGGCCAGGGCACCGGGGGCGATGCGTCCCAGCGTGCCAGGATAGGGGTTGCGCGGGCCACATAGCGAGAGCAGTTCACCGTTGCGTCCGGTGGCCATGGCCAGCACCGTCAACGGGTCGTAGAAGCGCGTCAGCTTGGCCAGCTGGCGCAGCTGGTTCGGGGTGTTCTGGGGGCTGAACAGGATATCGGTGCCCCAGGCCGTCTGGACATCGAAGCGCTGCGCCAGCTCATAGGCCCGCACCGTGCCTTCGGCCACCTGGCGCTGAGACTCGCGGCGCGCCGCATCGGGATAGACGTTGGCATCCTCGTCCTGCAGGAAGGGCTGCAGGCTCCACCAGGCACCCTCCCCGGCCATCATTCGCACGCTCTCCTCATCGGCCAGCTGGCCGTGTTCAATGGAGCGGACCCCGGCCCGCAGAGCGCGCTGGATCCCTCGCGGCGTGTAGACGTGCACCATCACGTAGGTGCCCCAGTCCTCGGCGGCCTCCACGGCGGCGCGCAGCTCACGCTCGGTAAACTGGGTGCTGTCCAGCGGGTCATATACGGAAGCCACCCCGCCGCCGGCCATCAGCTTGATCTGGGAGGCGCCAAGCATCAGTTGCTCACGGGTGCGCCGGAGCACCTCGGCCTCGCCGTCGGCGATCGCCGCCACCCCTTGGCGCTCCTGCTCGCTGAGCGGCGTGGCGCTGCCGCGGGGCACCTCGTGGCGCATGCGGAAGTCGCCGTGGCCGGAGGTCTGGGAGATCATGGCCCCGGCGGGAAAGATCCTGGGCCCGGCCACGATGCCCTCGTCGATGGCGCGCTTGAGCGCGAAGGAAGGCCCGCCCACGTCGCGCACGCTGGTCACTCCGCGCATCAGGGTACGCTCCGCCTCCCGGGCCGCCACCAGGTGCACATAGCCCACGTCGGCGGTCATCGCCGCCGCCTGGGTGATGGCGGCCAGGGTGGTGTGCCAGTGGGCGTCGATCAATCCCGGCATCACCACGCGGCCGCCGCAGTCGATCACCTCGGCCCCCTCGGCGTCGGCATCGCCGGGCAGAATCGCCTGAATGCGCCCCTCTGCCACCCGCACCGCCAGGTTGTCGCGCAACGGCGAACCGCTGCCGTCGAACAGGCGCAGGTGGGTCAGCAGCAGCGGTCCCTCTCGCTCCCGCGGTGCCTCACCCACGGCGGAGGGCGCGTGCAGGCCGGCAAACAGCGCCATGACGGCGGCCGTTCCGCCCAGGAAGTGGCGGCGGCTGATATCGGCCATCATGCGCTCATGGAAGCGCTGCAGCAGCGGTGAACCGCAGCCGCAGGCGGCGTGGTCGTGATGAGTAGAAGCGGCGAACGGTGGCAGGAAACGAACGGTCGGCGGCATGGTGGCACCCTGTCTCATTCAAGTCAGTGTCGAATACTCCCGACAATAGAGGGCTCCGATGCCGGCTGCCATCGCTTCCGCCCCGCCGCGGGCCCGCCATGGAATGCCGACGCTTGATGGAGGGGAGCCGGGTCACGCATTCTGTCCCTTCCCCCTGGGTTTCCCTTAAGGAGAGCTGATCGTGACAACCCCCCGTCTGGGCTTTATCGGCCTCGGGCTCATGGGCGATCCCATGACCCGCCGCCTGCTCGAGGCCGGCTTCGATGTGACCGTATGGAACCGCAGCCCGGCCAAGGCCGAGGCACTGGGCGAGGCCGGCGCCCGGGTGGCAGGCACCGTCGCCGAGCTGATGGAGAGCGTGGAGGTGGTGATGCTATGCCTGGCCAATACCGAGGTGGTGGAGGCCGTGGTGTTCGGTGACGGCGGCGTGGCGGAGCATGGACGCCACGGCCAGACCCTGGTCGACTTCTCCAGCAGCGACCCACAGGCCACTCTCGACTTCGCCACGCGGCTATCCGAGCGCTGCGGCATGCCCTGGATCGACTGCCCGGTCTCCGGCGGCGTGGCCGGCGCCGAGGCCGGCAACCTGATGATGATGGCCGGCGGCGAGGCGGCGGATCTCGACGCCATCCGCCCCCTGCTCGCTCCCCTTGCCGCTCGGGTCACACACATGGGCCCGGTGGGCACCGGCCAGGTCACCAAGGTGTGCAACCAGATGGTGGTCGGCTGCCAGGCGGCGGTGCTCGCCGAGATGGTGGCACTGGCCGAGGCCAGCGGCGTGGACGCCACCCGGCTCGTCGAGGCCCTGGCCGGAGGGTTTGCCGACTCAACGCCCTTCCGGATCCTTACCCCGCGCATGGCGAAGGGCGATTTCGCCGCCCCGTCCTGGCACCTGCGCACCCTGCTCAAGGATCTCGACATGGCGGTGGCCCAGAGTCGACGCAGCGGCAGCGCCACCCCCATGAGCGGCCTGGCCGCGCAGCTGATGCGGGCCCATGCC
>PWIZ01000196.1 GCA_003560175.1 Halomonas sp.
AGTGGCATCTCCACCCTCAGCCGCGGCGCCTGCTCCATGGCCCGCCAGAGGGTCAACGGCACGTTGGCGGCGCCGATATGGCGCGACTCGTCCTCCACCACCAGGGGCCCGGGCAGATCCAGCAGGCGCAGCCCCACGGCGTGCTCGAAATCGATCTGGCAGGGCGCCGGCAGCGGGTGCCGGCCGAAGGCCGAGCCCTTGTGCCGCGCACAGCCCTCCAGGTCGAGGCCGTTGTCGAGGGCCAGGATCAGCGAGGTCTTGGCACAGCCCGTCAGCCCGCCCACCACCAGCAAGGGCTGCTCGGCGGCGGCATCGATATGTGAGCAGAGGGTCTGGCGCATCGCCTTCCAGCCGCCGCGGATGCGCGGGCGGGTCACGCCTGCCTCGGCGATCCACTGCTGAGCGATCTGCGAGCGCAGTCCGCCGCGGAAGCAGTAGACGATGGCACCGGGGTGCGCCTCCAGAGCCTGCCGCCAGGCGTTGACGCGCGCCATCTTGATGCCGCCGCTGACTAGGCGTTGACCGAGCTCGATGGCCGCCTGCTGGCCGTGCTGCTTGTACGCGATGCCGACTCGGCGGCGCTCTTCATCATCCATCAACGGCAGGTTGATCGCCCCGGGCAGCGCTCCCTGGGCAAACTCCACCGGGGCACGCACGTCGATTAGTACCCGCCCCTCGCGCAGCAGAGTGGGATCCGGCTCGACCAGAGGCAGTTCGCTCACCCCTTCACCTCGATCAGCACGGGCCCCTCGGCCTTGACCATCTCGCCGAAGGGCACGAGCGTGATGCCGTAGTCGCGGCCGATGCGCTCCACGTCGTCTTCCCAGGCGGGATCCACCGAGAGCAGCAGGCCACCGGAGGTCTGGGGGTCGCAGAGCCACTGCCAGTGGGTCTCGTCCATCTCTGGCAGGCTCTTGCCCAGCGCCTGGCGGTTGCGCAGGGTGCCTCCGGGCACCGCACCCTGGCGGCGGTAGGCCTCCGCCTCGGCGAGCCGCGGCAGGCGGCGGAAGTCCACCCGCGCCGCCACGCCGCTGGCCGCGCACACCTCGGCCAGATGGCCCGCCAGGCCAAAGCCGGTGACGTCGGTCATGGCATTGACGCCCTTGACCCTGGCCAGGTCCACGCCGATACGATTGGACTTGAGCATGGTCTCCCTGGCCAGGCCCTGGTGGCCGGCCTCCAGCAGCCCCTTCTTCTCGGCAGTGGTGAGCATGCCAACGCCCAGCGGCTTGGTCAGGAACAGCAAGTCACCGGGCTTCGCTCCCTTGTTGAGTTTGAGGTGCTCGAGCTCGACAAGGCCGTTCACCGCCAGACCGAAGATCGGCTCCGAGGCATCAATGGAGTGGCCACCAGCCAGCGCCAGGCCCAGCTCGCGACATACCGCCTGGGCGCCGGCCAGGACATCGCCAGCCACCTCGGCGGGCAGCTTGTCCAGCGGCCAGCCGAGAATCCCCAGGGCCAGCACCGGAGTGCCGCCCATGGCATAGACGTCGCTGATGGCATTGGTGGCGGCGATGCGACCGAAGTCGAAGGGATCATCGACGATGGGCATGAAGAAGTCGGTGGTGGCGATCATCCCGCGGCCGTCACCCAGGTCGTAGACGGCGGCATCTTCGCGTCCCTGGTTGCCGACAATCAGCCGGGAGTGGGTGGCCCCCGCACCGGCCCTGGCCAGAATGCCGTCCAACACGTCGGGGGCGATCTTGCAGCCACAGCCCGCGCCGTGGCTGTACTGGGTCAGGCGGATGGCACTCATCGGGATCTCCTTGGCAAGCAATGAGGGTATTCTACATCAAGGCAGCCACCGCTCGAGGGGCCCGGGTCAGACTCTCCGCTACCGGCAGGCGCTCACAACGCCTCCAGCGCCTCGGCGAGCTTGTCGACGGCGACCACTTCCATGCCCGGAGGCGATGCCTTCGGCGCGTTGCCGCGCGGCACGATGGCGCGGGTAAAACCATGCTTGGCGGCCTCGATGATGCGCTCCTGGCCACTGGGTACCGGGCGGATCTCCCCGGAGAGCCCCACCTCGCCGAACACCACCAGCTCCCGGGGCAGCGGCCGGTTCTGCAGGCTGGAGACCACGGCCAACAGCACGGCGAGATCCGCGCTGGTCTCCAGCACCTTCACACCACCTACCACGTTGAGAAAGACGTCCTGGTCCCCGGTAAACAGCCCACCGTGGCGGTGCAGCACGGCCAGCAGCATGGACAGTCGGTTAGGGTCCAGGCCCACGGCGACCCGGCGGGGATTGCCCAGCGGCGAGTCGTCCAGCAGCGCCTGCACCTCGACCAGAATCGGCCGGGTGCCCTCCCAAACCACCATGACCAGGCTGCCCGGAGCCTCCTCCTGAGTGCGCGAGAGGAAGATGGCGCTGGGATTCTTCACCTCTTTCAGTCCGTGCTCGAGCATGGCGAAGACACCCAGCTCGTTGACCGCGCCAAAACGGTTTTTCTGGCCGCGCAGAGTGCGGAAGCGGGAGTCGGCGCCCCCTTCCAGCAGCAGGGAGGCGTCGATCATATGCTCGAGCACCTTGGGGCCCGCCAGAGACCCGTCCTTGGTGACATGGCCGACCAGCAGCAGCACGG
>PWIZ01000405.1 GCA_003560175.1 Halomonas sp.
ATCGGCACTCTCAGCAATCGCCGCGGCGAGTTCTGGCTTACGCATGTTGCTCTCCTGGTATTAGCAATCTACCCAGGCGCCTGTCGCCGGGGTCTTGTGGTCGAGGATCTAGCCTAGCAACTGCGGCGCAACCCGCGCCATTTCAACTTTCCGACGGACACAGGCCCCTGTCAACGCAAACCCGATCAAACGCCCGTCTTCCGATTCCGCCAGGGCGGAGAAGTCGCCGGCCTCTCCCTCGATGCGCCAGCGTGCCGGAGGGCTTGCCGGCGGCAGGGCCACGACCGGCAGCAGCGGGATCTTGACCACCACCGGCCAGGGGCCATAAGTAACCGGGGTGGGCGTACCGGTGAGGGTCCGCGCCAGCGCCTTGGCACTGGCCTGCAGGGGCTGTACGTACATGGCGTTCACGCCATCCACACAGGCCGCGTCGCCCAGGGCGTAAACGCCTGGCGCCGAGGTGGCTAGCCGGCGGTCGGTGTGGATGCCGGCGGCGCTGACCGCCAGGCCGGCCGCCTCCGCCAGAGCCGTGCGCGGCCGCAGGCCGGTAGCCACCAGCACCAGGTCGGCGTCGAGCCGACTGCCATCGTCCAGGACCAGGCCCACGCTGGCACCGGCCGTTTCCAGCGCCGTCACCCCGACGCCCAGCGCCGTCAGCATGCCGGCCTCATCAAACGCCTCGCCTAGGGCGCGCCCCAGGGGCTCCGGCAGCAGCCGCGGCAGCGGTGCCCTCTCGGGCGCCACCAGGCTCACCCGGTGTCCGCCGGCAAGCAGGTCATTGGCGAACTCGCAGCCCACCAGGCCGGCGCCGACGATCGCCACCCGGCCCGGCCGGCCCAGCGCCGTCAGCGCACCGTGGAAGGCGCGATAGTCGTCCAGGTCGTTGATCGTGAAGACCCGCTCGGCAATCGCCGCAGCCACCGGGAAGGGCACCGCCGGCGCCGCCCCTGTGGCGAGCACCAGCTCCCCCCAGGGCAGTCGCTCGGCGCCGATCTGCAGGGTGCGCGCCGCCGTGTCGATGGCCTCGATCCGAGTATGGGTGCGCACCACGGCGCCCAGTTCCTCTGCTACCCGCAGGGCGCTGCGAGCCGCCAGGCGATCCGGCGGCAGGCGCTTGGCGAAACAGGTGGAGAGCAGCGGCTTCGCATAGTCGTCGCCGCCGTCGGCGGTGATCAGGGTGACGGGGCGTTCGGTATCGATGGTGCGCAGGGCCCGCAGCAGGCCGAGGCCCGCCATGCCGGAGCCGATGATGGTCAGGGGAGCGCTCATGGAACTCCTCGGTCAGGGTGGAGATGACACCGCATGTTACACTACCCGCCCCTGAATCGACGCGGAGCCCGACGGTGTCCGACCTGCCACCTGCCGATACCTGCGCCCCGGCGCACTGGACTCCCCTGGCCGCCGCCCGGCCCGCCATGAGCCCCGCCTGGCGCCGCTGGATCGGCTCTCGGGACTCTCTCACCCTGCGCCTCACCGAGGCCGGCGCCCCGCGCCCCTTTCGCGTCCAGCTGCTCGACCAGCGCCTCGGCACCCCGCGCCGTGACGAGGCCCGGGCGCTGGACATCGCCCAAGGCCAGCGCGCCTGGCTCCGCGAAGTGGCGCTCTGCCTGGGCGAGCGCCCCTGGGTGGTGGCGCGCTCGGTGGCGCCGCTGGCGGGCCTGCCCGAGCACGAGCTGGCACGCCTCGGCGAGCGCTCACTGGGTTCCTGGCTGTTTCGCCAACCGGATCTCGAGCGTGGCGAGATCGAGGCAACTACAGCTCCCGCCGGCTTTCACGACGCCCGCGGCCCCTGGGGACGCCGCTCGGTGTTTCGCCGCGGCGACTTCCGGGTGCTGGTGCAGGAGTGGTTCCTGGACGCCATGGCGGATGACCTCGGCCTGCCTTCGCGCTAGGCTCTTCGCACGCCGACATTCATGAGGTAGAGATGGACCGTTCCCTGATGCACCCCAAGGGACTCGCCCGGGTGCCCGACTTCCTGCAGCTGATGCGTCTGAACCGCCCCATCGGGACCTGGCTGCTGATGTGGCCGACCCTCTGGGCGCTATGGGTGGCCGCCGAGGGCATCCCCGGCCGCGACGTGCTGCTGATCTTCATCGCCGGGGTCTACCTGATGCGCGCCGCCGGCTGCGTGATCAACGACTACGCCGACCGCCACTTCGACGGCCACGTCAAACGCACCCGGAATCGTCCCCTGGCCACCGGTCGCATCAGCGAAGGCGAGGCCCAGGCGCTGTTCCTGATCCTGGTGATGGCCGCCTTCGTGCTGGTCTGGTTCACCAACCTGTTTACCGTGATGCTCTCCCTGGTGGGGGTGGTGCTGGCCTTCATCTACCCCTTCATGAAGCGCTACACCCACCTGCCACAGCTGTTTCTTGGCGCCGCCTTCTCCTGGGCGATCCCCATGGCCTTCGGCGCGGTGCTGGGTCAGGTGCCCATCGAGGCCTGGCTGCTGTTTGCCGCCAACATCGCCTGGACCATGGCCTATGACACCCAGTACGCCATGGTCGACCGCGACGACGACCTCAAGATCGGCGTCAAGTCCACCGCGGTGCTGTTCGGTCGTGCCGATCGGCTGATGATCGGCCTGCTGCAGGGGCTCACGCTGCTGTTGCTGGCCTGGGCGGGGCTGCGACTGGGGTTGGGCGGCTTCTTCTGGCTGGGCCTGGCGGCCATGGCGGCCACCTTCGTTCACCAGCAGTTCCTGATCCGCCACCGCGAGCGCGACCCCTGCTTCCAGGCCTTCCTCAACAACCACTGGTCGGGATTACTGGTATTCGCCGGCATCGCCCTCACCCTCTGGCCGGCCGCCGGGGCGTGACGAGCGGGCGGCATTGTCATGCGAGTGTCATACTGACGTGGTGAGATCGTTATCGATCCGTCACTGCTCCGAGGCTTCCGGATGACTGCCAAGACCGTTTTGATCGTCGATGATGAGGCGCCGATCCGCGAGATGATCGCGGTAGCGCTGGAGATGGCCGACTACCGTGTTCTCGAGGCGGACAATGCCCAGGCTGCCCACGCCATGATCGTCGACCACCAGCCCGACCTGGTGCTGCTCGACTGGATGATGCCCGGCACCAGTGGCATCGAGCTGGCCCGGCGCCTCAAGCGCGAACCGACCACCGCCGAGCTGCCGATTATCATGCTCACCGCCAAGGGGGAGGAGGATAACAAGATCCAGGGGCTCGAGGCCGGCGCCGACGACTACATCACCAAACCCTTCTCGCCCCGCGAACTGGTCGCCCGCCTCAAGGCGGTACTGCGACGCGCCACGCCCCAGGGCATCGAGGACGCCGTGGAGGTGGACGGCCTGCTGCTCGACCCGGTGAGCCACCGGGTCAGTGCCAGCGGTAATGCCGTCGAGATGGGGCCCACCGAGTATCGCCTGCTGCAGTTCTTCATGACCCACCAGGAACGTGCCTACACCCGCAGCCAACTGCTGGATCAGGTGTGGGGTGGCAATGTCTATGTAGAGGAGCGCACCGTGGACGTGCATATCCGTCGCCTCCGCAAGGCCCTGGGCGAGCGTCACCAGCATCTGGTACAGACGGTGCGTGGCACCGGCTACCGGTTCTCCGCCAAGGGTTGACGTGAGCCTCTGGAAGCGGGAACTGTGGCGTTTCCTGCTGCTGGCCGGCAGCGGCCTGCTGGCAGGCGGGCTGCTGACCCATGCGTGGGCGGGTCTGGCTACAGGGCTAGCCGCCTGCCTCGCCTTTCATCTGCACCAGCTCTACCGCCTCCACCGCTGGCTAACCCTCACGCCCCAGGCCGAGCCTCCCGCCACCACGGGGGTGTGGGGCGAGCTGTTTGACCGCCTCTATCGCTACCAGAAGGGGCAGCGCCACACCCAGGAGCGGCTGCTGGGAATCATCAAGCGCATCCAGGAATCCTCCGAGGCGATGCGCGATAGCGTGGTCATGCTCGACCACCACGGCGACATGGAGTGGTGGAACAGCGCCGCTGAACGCATGCTGGGACTGCACATCACCCACGACCGCGGCCACCACATTACCAATCTGCTGCGCGACCCTCGCTTCATCGACTACTTTCACGCCCGCGACTACCGGGAGCCGCTGACCCTGCGTTCACCCGTCGATGAGCAGATGGTGCTGCAGTTCCAGATCACCCTCTATGGTGACGACGAGCGGCTGCTGATGGCCCGCGATATCACGCGCCTGCACCGCCTCGAAGAGATGCGCCGCGACTTCGTGGCCAACGTCTCCCACGAGTTGCGCACCCCGCTCACCGTGCTGGCCGGCTACCTGGAGACCTACGCTACCTATGCCGACCAACTGCCGCCGCGCTTCGCCCAGGGGCTACCCCGGATGCAGGAGCAGACCAGCCGCATGCAGAGTCTGGTGAGCGACCTGCTGCTACTGTCGCGACTGGAAATCGATCGCGGTGGCGAGGACCATGTCCCCTTGGCGATGGCAACACTGCTGGAAGGCGTACGGCAAGACGCCGCCGCGCTCTCCGCCGGCCGCCACACCATCGAGGTAGAGCTGGTGGAGCCCAGGGCGCTGCTCGGCAGCGAACAGGAGATCCGCAGCGCCCTCTCCAACCTGGCCTTCAACGCGGTGCGCTACACCCCCGAGGGCAGCCGTATCGTACTGCGCTGGCTGCCTGGAAGCGACGGCGCCAGCCTGGAGGTCGAGGATAACGGCAAGGGCATCGACCCGATGCACCTGCCGCGGCTCACCGAGCGCTTCTATCGGGTCGACAAGGGGCGTAGCGCCGCCACCGGCGGCACCGGCCTGGGGCTGGCCATCGTCAAGCACGTGCTACTGCGCCACGACGCCCGCCTGGAGATCGACTCACACCCCGGCCGGGGAGCTCGCTTCCGCTGCCTCTTTCCTGCAGTGCGCCTGGTAAAGGCCGCCAGGGCTGGGGCCGCCGGCACGGTCTGAGCCGCGGGCCGTCTCGATCGGGTCATCTCAATAGTGCCCGTCGGCCGCTTCCCTACCCGCTTCGGCGCTCTGCACCCAGACCTCCACCTCGACCTCCCCGCGCTCGGCAAACTCCAGGGTCATCGGGAAACGCTCCCCCAGGCGCAGCGGCGCCACCAGGTCCATCAGCATCAGGTAATACCCGCCCCCCGGACGCATGGTCTGGGTGACGCCCGCCGGCACCTCGATGCGCTCGACGGGACGCATCTGCATCACGCCATCCTCCATCTTCATGTCGTGCAGCTCCACCGAATCGCTGGCCGGGCTACGGGCTCCCACCAATACGGCGGGCGTGTCACCCTCCACGCGGATATCCACGTAGGCCGCGGCATGGGCCACGCCGGGCGGCGCCGGCGTGGCGAAGGGATGGACCAGAAGCAGGTCCTCCAGCACGTACTCATGGGCCAGGGCAGAGGCGGAAAAACTCAGCCCAGCGGCCAGCAGCAGGGAAACGGGCACTCGCATGTTTCGTGGTCCTCGTCGGGATTTCCCTCAGCATAGCAGGCGCGGCGCCGAGCACGGTTAACGCTGCACAGGGCCAACCAGGCCTTGATAGTGGCGCTCCCACATCAGCACAGCGCCGGCCACAGCCCCGGGCAGGAGGAAGAGGTTGGCCAGCGGAACCCAGGTAATCAGGGTCACCAAGCCGCCATAGGAGAGAGTGGGCCACCAGCGTGCCGCGAGGCGCCACCGCATGTCGGCGAAGCTCACCTTATTGTTGTCCATGGGATAGTCCAGATAAGCGATGGCCATCACCCAGGCCGAGAAGGCCAGCCACAGCAGGGGAGCGACAATGTTCACCCCGGGAACCCAGCTCACCAGGAAGAGCAGCAGTGCCCGAGGCACGATATAGCCCAGCTTGACCATCTCGCGGCCCAGGGCATCCAGGGCGGTCTTCAGCAGACCACGGTCGTCGAGGGGCGGCCGCCCGGTCACCACGAGCTCGACCTTCGCCGCCAGGAAGCCATAGAAAGGCGCGGCGATCAGGTGAGTCACCAGGGTGAAGGTGAAGAAGATGATCACCACCAGGCTGATCACGAACAGCGGCCAGATCAGCCACTCCAGCCAGGCCAGCCACCCGGGCACCAGCGCCATCCAGCCCTCCAGCCAACCGCCGAAGTTGGCCAGCACGATGCGCAGCATGGCGCCGTAGACCAACAGGTTGACGACGATGGGCGCAAAGACATAGCGGCGCAGGCCCGGGGAGTAAACCAGGCGGGTGCCCCGGGCCAGGGCGGTCACGGCATCGAGCATGGAGTATTCGTGGTCAATCCTTGCGGGTTATCGCCTGCTCGTCCAGATCCTCGGGGTCGGTGTGGCGGATATCGAGCCCCTTGACCAAGTAGACCACGTACTCGGCCAGATTGTTGGCGTGGTCGCCGATGCGCTCCAGGGCGCGCAGGATCCACATGAGGCTGAGGATCGGCGAAATCGAGCGGGCATCCTCCATCATGAAGGTCATCAGCGAACGCATGGCGCTGCGGTATTCCTCGTCCACCTTTTCATCCTCATGAACCAGTTGCAGCGCCAGCTCGGTGTCGAAACGGGCGAAGGAGGTCAGCGCGTCACGCACCATACGGCGCACATGCTCGCTGATCATGCGTACCTCGACGAAGCCACGTGTGCCGTTGTCGCCCTTGATCAGATCGTCGGCGTTGCGGGCGATCTTGCTCGCCTCATCGCCGATACGCTCCAGGTCAGAGGCGGCACGGATCACTGCCAGCACCAGACGCAGATCGGAGGCCGCCGGCTGACGTCGCGCCAGCACCTGGGTGCACTCCTCGTCGATCTTGATCTGCATGTCGTTGACAGCGCGGTCATTTTCCACCACCCGGCGGGCCAGCTCGGAGTCCCCTTCAAGCAGCGCCGCCACGGCCTCCTGGATCTGCTTCTCCACCAGGCCACCCATGGCCATCAGGTGCGTCTTGAGCTCCTCGAGCTCCTGGTTGAACTGCCGCGAAATATGGCGGCTGTGGATATCGCTGGTAATGTCCATGGTGCTCCTCTCCTGGGAATGCGCCTGGGGCCGGGCTGGAGAGCCCGCCGTCAGGCCATGCGCCCGGTGATGTAGTTCTCGGTTCGCGCGAGGCGCGGGTTGGTGAACAGGGTGTCGGTGGTGCCGTACTCCACCAGCTCGCCCTCCTGCAGGAAGGCGGTGTAGTCGGAGACCCGGGCCGCCTGCTGCATGTTGTGGGTGACCAGCACCAGAGTCAGCTGCGATTTCAGGTTGCGGATCAGCTCCTCGATCTTCAGCGTCGAGATGGGGTCCAGCGCCGATGCTGGCTCGTCCAGCAGCAGCACCTCGGGGCGCACCGCCAGGGTTCGAGCGATCACCAGGCGCTGCTGCTGGCCGCCAGAGAGCGCCCAGGCCGAGCTCTTCAGACGGTCCTTCACCTCGTCCCAGAGTGCCGACGAACGCAGCGCCCACTCAACGATGTCGTCCAGCTGCCGCTTGCGAATCCCGCCCTGCAGCCGCAGCCCGAAGGCCACGTTGTCGTAGATCGACATCGGGAAGGGGTTGGGCGCCTGGAACACCATCCCCACCCGACGGCGCAGCTCCGCCACCTCTACCTCCGGATCATGGATATCCTGCCCTTAGAGGCGAATCCTTCCACTCAGACGCACGTCATCGTTGAGGTCATGGAGCCGGTTCAAGGCGCGCAGCAGTGTCGACTTCCCGCAACCGGATGGCCCGATGAAGGCCGTGACCCGATGGCGCGGCACGCGCAGCGTCAGCTCGCGCAGCGCCGATGTCTCCCCGTAGGCCAGACTCAATCTCTCAATCTCCAGGCAGCAGTCGGCGGGGTTGAAGTCGATGATCGGGCCGCCGGCGACGGGCCGTGGCGACGAGAAGACGGACATCGGGCTCACACTCCTCGGACGTTGCCGCTAGCGGCGCGGCAGCGCCCCGTGACGCGCCCTCAGATGATGGCGCAGAAATATTGCAGTCAGGTTAAGCACCAGGATCACCAGCACCAACAGCAGCGCCGTGGCGTAGACCAGCGGCAGGGCCGCCTGGACATCGTCGCCATGGAAGGCCACATCGTAGATGTGGTAACCCAGATGCATGAACTTACGCTCAAGATGAATGAAGGGGAATTCACCGTCCACCGGCACCTGGGGCGCCAGCTTGGCGACCCCCACCAGCATCAGCGGCGCTACCTCCCCGGCGGCCCGGGCCACGGCCAGGATGACGCCGGTGAGCATGGCCGGGGCGGTCATCGGCAGCACCACCCGGGTCAGCATCTCGACCCGGGTGGCGCCAAGCGCCAGGGCACCCTCCCGCTGGTTGTCCGGTACCCGGGCCAACCCCTCCTCGGTGGCGACGATCACCACCGGCAGCGTCAGCAGCGCCAGGGTCAGCGAGGCCCACAGCAATCCCCCCGTCCCAAAGGTAGGCGAGGGCAGCCGGTCGGCGAAGAACCACTCGTCCAGGCTGCCGCCGATGCCATAGACGAATACCCCCAACCCGAACACGCCGTAGACGATGGAGGGCACGCCGGCCAGGTTGCGGACCGCAATACGCACCAGGTGGGTCAAGCGCCCTTGGTGGGCCACCTCGTTGAGATAGATACCGGCCAATACGCCGAAGGGGGTCACCACCACCGACATCAGCAGCACCATCAGCACGGTGCCGAAGATCGCCGGCCACACCCCGCCGGCGCTGTTGGCGGCACGGGGGCCCTCGGCGAGGAAACGCCAGACACCGTGGCTCCAGGCGGCCATCTTCGCCGGCGGCGACATGGCGTTGGGCCGCCAGGCACGCAGCACCTGCTCCAGCGGCTGCTCGAGGCGCCGGCCGTCGACGCTCTCCAGCAGCAGACTGCCGCCCGTGATGCGCGCCTGCAGCTCATGGATCCTTGCGCTGGCACGCGCCAGCTCGCTCTCGGCCCGGGGGTCCCGCGCCAGGCGCCTCACCAGCGGCACCACCACGTCGTCGCGCAGCCGGTCACGCTCCGCCCTCAGCACCGCAAGCTCCTCCAGGTGCGCCTGCAGCGCCATCCAGGCAGCCTCGCCCTCGACGCGCCCCTCATCGTTCTCCAACGCCAGCAGGCGACCCTGGAAGGTTCCCCAGCGAGTACGCTCCACTACCACCAGGTCGCGGGGACGGCTCTCCTCGGCGATCACCTCAAGGTCCACCCAGGTCCAGATGGCACCATCGAGGTCCCGGTTGGCGGTCAGATAGAGCCGCTCGCGCCCCGCTGCGTCGGGCAGGCGTTCCTCGCGCACCGCCTGCCCGGCCAGCTGGCGGCCATCGTCCAGCGTCACCAGGGTGAGCGGCGCCGGCCAGAAGTGTCCCATCCCACGCACCGCCAGCAGAGACAGCAGCCCGGCAAGCATCAGCAGCGACAAGGCCACGCTGCCGGCGGCTAGCCAGGGGAGGATCCCCTCGATGCGGGGAGGCCGGGCGCGACCGAGGCCGATCATGACATTCCCCCCAGGCGCCGATAGCGGCTGCGCAGCCGCGCGTGCACAAGTTCCGCTAGGGTATTGACCAGGAAGGTAAAGGCAAACAACGCCAGCGCCACCAGAAACAGCAGCCGATAGTGGATCCCGCCAGGCACCGCTTCGGGCAGCTCGATGGCGATGGTGGCGGCCATGGAGCGCATGCCCTCCAGGGGGTTGAGGGTCATCAGCGCCGTGTTGCCGCTGGCCATCAACACGATCATGGTCTCGCCCACGGCGCGTCCGGCACCGATCATTACCGCGCTGAGTACGCCCGGGGCCGCCGCCGGCAGCACCACCTTCCACAAGCTCTGCCAGCGGGTCGCCCCCAACGCCTGAGCCCCCTCGCCGAGATTCGACGGCACCCCGGAGAGCGCATCCTCGGCCAGGGCATAGATGCCGGGAATAACCGCGAAGCCCATGGCCAGCCCTACGATCAGGGCATTGCGGGAGGAAACGCCCAGACCGAAGTGCGTCTCCAGCCAGCCCCGCAGGTCACCGCCGAAGAGCAGCGCCTCGAACCAGGGTGAGAGCCACAGCGCCGATCCCACCAGCAGCGCCAGCCACGGCATCAACCATAGCCCGGCCCAGCCCAGGGGAAATCGACGCCGCCAGGCCGGCGGCAGCCTCATCCAGGTCAGGCCGGCTAGCAGCATGCCCCCCGGCAGCCCGATCAGCAGCGCCAGGGCGCCGGCGAGGTGGCGATCCACCCAGGGCGCTAGCACCAGGCCTGCCACGAAGCCCACCACGACGCCGGGCATCGCCTCCATCAGCTCCAGGGTGGGCTTGAGGCGGCTACGCAGCCGCGGCGGCATGTAGAGCGCCGAGTGAATGGCCGCTCCCAGCGCCAGTGGGACGGCGAACAGCAGCGCCCAGAAGGCGGCCTTCAGGGTGCCCCAGGCCAGGGGCTGCAGCCCGTAGCTGGGGGTCTCCCCGGGCAGGGTGCCGGGCTGCCAGCGGGGCTGCCACAGCTCGCGCCAGCCGACGCC
>PWIZ01000009.1 GCA_003560175.1 Halomonas sp.
ACAAACAGGATCACACCGGTGATGCGGTGAGCGATGGAGGTCAGGGCGGGAAGTGGAAACTGTATCGTGGACAGATCCAGATTTACGGGTCGTTTGCTATTCACGGCTATCTACACACTCTCTATGGCCCACTTGACAACTGGACGGGCAAGGCCCGAGCGGGCGGTGGTTTCGGGAAGGTGCGGCGCTTGCCGTGATGCAGGGCAAGACCGCCTGTTCCTGCCAGTCGCGCGGGGTGGATTATAAGGACATGGCCATGCCATGACAAACGAAGCGGCGGCTAACTAGACCATGGTGCAAAGGCCGCCACCTCCCCGACCACACCATTCGGGAGCTGATCTTTCGCGCTTCTGCACAGGGATGGTGCGCAGCACCAATTATTATACAATACTTTTACCTTTCGCAAGGCGCTGCACAGCACACGGGTCACCATGGCCTAATTGACAATCGCTGGAACGCTTCTATAGTGGGCGAACATTTTCGCCGGAAATCGCTGCGAACTCGCCAGTGGAATAATGACTTATCGCCCTAACACGAACTCGAGAGGAGGCCTCCATGGCTGACAGGAAAGCGACGCTCACGGTAGACGGTCTGGACAAGACGATCGAACTGCCTGTCTACTCTGGCACCCTGGGCGCGGATGTCATCGACGTGCGCGGGCTGGGCGCTGAGGGCCTGTTCACCTACGACCCCGGTTTCATGGCCACCTCCTCCTGTCAGTCCGCCATCACTTATATCGATGGCGGCGAGGGCGTACTGCTGCACCGGGGCTACCCGATCGACCAGCTGGCCAAGGAGTCCAACTTCGTCGAGATGTGCTACCTGCTGCTGTTCGGTGAACTGCCGGACGACACGCAGTATGCCGACTTCGAGTCGCGGGTCCGTAACCACACCATGGTTCATGACCAGATCAACAACTTTTTCAAGGGCTTCCGCCGCGACGCCCATCCGATGTCGATCCTGTGTGGCGTCGTAGGTGGCCTGGCCGCCTTCTACCACGACCACATGGACACCAACATCGAGGAGGATCGCATCATCAGCGCGATTCGCCTGATCGCCAAGATGCCGACCATCGCGGCGATGTCCCACAAGTACAACGTGGGTCAGCCCTTCAACTATCCGCGCAACAACCTGAGCTATGCAGAGAACTTCCTCTACATGATGTTCAGCAATCCGTGCGAGGACTACGAGATCAACCCGGTCTACGCCAAGGCCATGGACCGCATCTTCATGCTGCACGCGGACCACGAGCAGAACGCCTCCACTTCCACGGTGCGCCTGGCGGGCTCCACCGGCGCCAACCCCTTCGCCTGCATCAGCGCCGGCATCGCGGCACTCTGGGGACCGGCCCATGGCGGCGCCAACGAGGCGGTGCTGAAGATGCTCGACGAGATCGGCGACGACTCCGAGGAGAACATCCAGCGGTTCATCGACAAGGCCAAGGACAAGGATGACCCCTTCAAGCTGATGGGCTTCGGCCACCGCGTCTATCGCAACTTCGATCCGCGCGCCAAGGTGATGAAGGAGAGCTGCGACGAGGTGCTGGCCGAACTGGGCATGGCCGACGACCCGCAGCTCAAGATCGCCAAGCGTCTGGAGCAGATCGCCCTGGAGGACGAGTACTTCGTCGAGCGCAAGCTCTACCCCAACGTCGACTTTTACTCCGGCATCATCCTCAAGGCCATGGGCATTCCGACTAACATGTTCACCGTGATCTTCGCAGTCTCCCGCACCATCGGCTGGATCTCGCACTGGAACGAAATGCTCAGCGACAGCTACAAGATTGGCCGTCCGCGTCAGCTCTACACCGGGCACACCAAGCGCGACTATCCTGCCAAGTAAACCGGCAGAGGCGGCCAAGGCCGCATGAGCTACTCTACAGAAAGCCGCCCTCGGGCGGCTTTCTGCTTAGCGGGAGCACTCACCAATCACGACGACTCACCAATTACGACTCACACCAGGAGCAACAGGATGAGCCAAAGCATCTCTACCGTCGCCTTTATCGGCCTGGGCGTGATGGGCTATCCCATGGCCGGCCACCTGGCCCGCGCCGGCCTCAACGTTCGCGTCTACAACCGCACCGCCGCCAAGGCCAAGGACTGGGCCAACGAGTACGGCGGCAGCCACCATCCGACCCCGCGCGACGCCGCCCAGGGCGCCGACCTGGTGCTGCTCTGCGTGGGAAATGACGACGACGTGCGCCAGGTCACCAGCGGCGACGACGGTGCGCTACATGGCATGAACGAGGGTAGCCTGCTGGTGGACCACACCACGGCATCCGCGGAGCTCGCCCTGGAACTGGATGCCGCCTGTCTTGAACGTGGTATCGGCTTTGTGGACGCACCGGTCTCCGGTGGCCAACAGGGTGCCGAAAACGGCGCCCTGACCGTCATGTGCGGCGGCAGCGAGGCCGACTTCGCCCGCGTCGAGGCCACCCTCGAGCACTTCGCCAAGGCAGTGACCCTGATGGGCCCCGCCGGCAGCGGCCAGCTGACCAAGATGGTCAACCAGATCTGCATCGCCGGCCTGGTCCAGGGACTGGCCGAGGGGCTGCACTTCGCCGAGCAGGCCGGCCTCG
>PWIZ01000292.1 GCA_003560175.1 Halomonas sp.
GCCATATAGCTGTTGGGGCAGTAAGGAAAGGTTCGAAGCGTGGATGACAAAAGGCGGTGCAGGGAGGGGTGGTTATGATGAAGTGTAGCAGGTGCGAAATTACACCGTTCGAAATTGACCCTGATACAGATCCGGCGGATCTGTTTGCGCAGGATGTAGAAGGTGAATGGTACTGCATGGCTTGTGCTGAAGATTACGGTGAATGGGAATGTTCGAATTGTGGCGGTGGTGGTGAAGTACAGGCGATGGTTCAAAGTCCGGTGGCGCTGGAACCGAGAATGGAGCGATGCAAGCGGTGCAGTGGCAGGGGAATTATCGAAGGCACTGAAGGCTAATTTTAGGTTGACATATAGTCGTAAAAAGTGTATAGTGGAAAGGCGGGAGGCGTGCAAATGGCAAAAAAAGTATTACCAATTAACTGGACGCAGATTAACAAAATGAAATGGCTTGGGCATTGGGATCACTATCCCTACTGCCGATATTGCAAAAAGGAAGCTGTTTATATGGTTGCTCTCGGTGAAGTCGGCAACGCTCCATTTTGTGAGGATCATGTCAAGGTGGTTGCCCCCGATCCAAAAGCTCCGCTGATGTTTCTCAATGTCAAATGTGAAGAGGATATCAAACAGGCGATTGCAAGAGATCGGGAGATACGCGACAACACAGACCGAAAAGTCAGAGAAAGGATTGAAGCTTATGGTGCAGGTGAAAAATAAAACCCTGAAAGATTTAAGGAATGAGAAAAACCTCAGCCTGTCTCAGGTTGCTTATAAGCTGGGAATACACAGCTCATACGTTGGATATCTTGAACGGGCTGAGCGCACGCTCAGTATTGACAGGGCGGCGGAAATGGCAAGGATTTACGGTGTTTCGCTTGACAAGATTTATGAGCTTTATCAGAATGCTAAATAAATAAGATTGAAAGGGTGATTCAAAATGACAGAATTAACTTTAGGGCAGGTAGCGCGTACTATTGAGCAGGACAGTGTTGGCAAGATTGATTACTTGACCCCGGTTAGCAATATCCGGGCAGGCAGTGACGGCAGGTTGAGCTTCGTTCACACTCATAAAATTGCACCCCAGAGAGATACCTCGGAAGATATGAACACTTACGGCGCGGAAGTTCATCCGTTCGGAATGACAGAGTGGGCAGAGTCCCAGTTGCTAACCCGGTTGGGGATGCCCGTTGCGTATTTCCGGAAAGTGTTTAAAGAGGACCCGGATCTTTACATGAACCACGTTAATTACTGGTTGTCAATAGCTGACGGCACTGTCAGGATTCGAGCTAAAACAATCGGGGAAAGAGGACCTCACATTCGCGGCATCGTCTCAGATCAGTACACTCCGTTCGACAACGTGCAGTTGATTGATCTGATTGACAATCTCAAGAAAAATATGGCGTATCACGTGCAGTTCGAATCAATGTGTTTGGAAAGTCATCGCCTGCATTTACGAATGACGCTCCCTGATACACGGCGGACTTTCGGAGTAACTGATGAAAACAGGATCGGGTTTGACTTCCTGAATTCAGAAGTCGGTGCTTCCAGTGTAGCTATCCAAGCGATGATTTATCGACTGATTTGCTCAAACGGAATGAAAGCGTGGACCAGTGAAGGTGACGGTTTCCGACATCGGCACATTCACATCGACCGCAGATTGCTGGAGCGCAGGGCAGGGCAGTCTATAGCCGCTCAGCTTGAAGGCAGTGAGGGAATTCTGCAGGACTTCGGGAAGAGCAGGGATATACCTGTTAACAACCCGCTTGAAGTAATTGAAAAGGTAGCTAAGGCTTCCAAGTTGAGTGACAAGTTTATTGCCACTGCTAAAGATGAGTTTGAAGGTGACCGGAGCGCTTACGGCGTGATAAATTCTTTCACCAGAGCGGCACGGGAATTGGACAACGCCGCACGACTGGAGGCGGAAGCGTTTGCAGGGAAGTTGCTAAAAATGTCTGTAGAAAGATGGCATAAGCTGGACACTGAAAGGATTGATGTTTATGACGGTTAGGGTTAACACTTCAGGTAGCCTCAGCGTTAAAGGTAACGCCCTCGTATATCGGGGGCGTTATGATCCTAACATAGTTGCGGCGATCAAGGCAGTCCCCGGCAGGCGGTATGATCCAAAAAAGAAAGAATGGGAAGTTCCTGCGAATTACGATTCTGTCAACGCCGTAAAAGATTTTCCCGGTGTGAAGATCCTGCCGGAAGTTTACCACTTGGTGAATAGCAGGCTTGAAAAAGCTAACGCGGTAGCGGTGGCAAAGGAAATTGACAAGCCGGAGCCGATTGAGCCGATGCCGATAAAAGATGTTGAGCCGTTTGCTCATCAGGTAAAAGCTTACAATATCGCATTGACGCTTGAAGGCGTGGGGTTGTTGCATGAACAGGGCTGTGGAAAAACCCTGACCTCGATCGCTGTTATGGGCAGGCGCTTTCTGAATGGAGATGTTAAGAAAGTGTTAATTGTAGCTCCGCTGTCAGTCCTGCCTGTTTGGGAAGCTGAGTTTTTCGAAAAGGCGGATTACCCGGTGGAAGTTAAAACACTTACTGGAAGCACGACAGGCAGGGCAAAAA
>PWIZ01000288.1 GCA_003560175.1 Halomonas sp.
CTCCCCTACCCCCTCGAAGGTTGCCGCTATGTGGCCTCCCGGCGGCACCTCGAGCATGCCGCACCAGCTGCCCGTGGCCACCAGGTCGCCAGGCTGCAGGGGCCAGCCGCGGCTGGCCGCGTGGTCGGCAAGCCAGGGAAGCAGCGCCAGCGGATCGCCCAGGGGGTGCCGCCAGCCCTCGGGGATCGGCGCCTGGTCGGTGACCTCGAGCGATAGCCTGGTGTCGCCGCACCAGCCCGACACCCCGCTGCCGATGACCAGGCCGCCGTGCATCTGCAGGTCGGCGAGGAGAAAGGCGTCGGGCAGCTCGCGCCATTGCTCTGCGCGAACGTCGAAGCCCTCGATCACCGCCAGGGTCTCCCCGACTGCCGCCGCCACCTCCTCGCGGCTGGCTCCCGCCGACAGCGGGCGAGACAGGCGAACCCCCAGTTCCACTTCGATGCCGGCAACGCTCACAGGGCCGCGCATCCTGGCGGGACTGAGCTGATAGCGGTCATCGGGGATCGGGGCCGCCTTGGGAGGATGGCCCATGGCCAGCTTCCAGCCGTGAGGACGTCCCATGGGCCACCAGCCGAGACGCTCCCCCAGAGCTGCCTGAATCGCATAGGCGTCATCGGGGCCCTCAGGCGACAGCCGTCTGGCCGTCTCCGCCGACAGCGGGCGGCCCTCACGCCAGGCCAGGACAAGCGCCTCGACCAGCGACGCCGGCACTCCGCCGCTCACGCCGACCATGTCACGCCCCCATCGGGTCTCGGCTTGGGGCGCGCCGGCTCCGGCAGGTCACAGCGCAGGAAGCGGCCGCGACCGGGGCCTCCCAGATAGGCGCCATCGCGCCACACGACCTCGCCCCGGGAGAGGGTCAGGGCCGGCCAGGCGCTGACCGGAATACCCTCATAGG
Organism: Halomonas sp.; assembly: GCA_003560175.1. Lineage (GTDB taxonomy): Bacteria > Pseudomonadota > Gammaproteobacteria > Pseudomonadales > Halomonadaceae > Halomonas. Next base: position 899 of record PWIZ01000288.1, read on the forward strand.
GCGTGTAATCCACGGCGTGATGCAGGTCCGCATTGCGAATCGTGCGCTCGAGCCCGGTCTCCCAGATCACCAGGTCGGCGTCGGCGCCCACGGCAATGGAGCCCTTGCGCGGGTAGAGCCCGTACATCCGCGCCACGTTGGTCGCCGTCAGAGCCACGAACTGCTGGATGGTCAGTCGGCCGGTTTCCACCCCGTGGCTGAAGAGCAGCGCCAGACGAGTCTCCAGGCCGGGAATACCGTTGGGAATCCGATCGAAGCTGGCATCGTCTCCGGCGGCAAACTTGCCCTCGGGGCCGGCGAGAGTGAAGGGGGCGTGGTCCGAGGAGAAGACCTGGAAGACGCCGCTCTCGAGGCCATCCCAGACCACCTGCTGATTGGCACGATCCCGGGGTGGCGGACTGCAGATGCACTTGGCGCCATGATGATCATCGTCTCTGATGCCGATATCCTCGGCGGTCAGGAAGAGGTACTGGGGGCAGGTCTCGGCATAGATCCGCAACCCCTGGCTGTGGGCCCAGCGAATCTGCTCCACCGCCTCACGGCCTGACACATGCACGATCAGTATCGGCACATCGACCAGTTCAGCATAAGCGATGGCCCGGTGGGCGGCCTCCCGCTCGACCAACATGGGCCGCGCCGCCGCATGGTAGCGCGGTGCGGTATGGCCCTGTGCCAACAGCCGCTCGGTCAGCCAGGCGATGCAGTCCGAGTTCTCGGCGTGAACCATGACCATGGCACCGTGTTCTCGAGCGACCGCCAGCACATCGATGATCTCCCGGTCGGCAAGCTTCAGGTCGTCATAGGTCATGTAGATCTTGAAGGAGGTGTACCCCTCGCGTATCAGCGCCGGCAGCTCCTCGCCCAGCACCTCGGGGGTGGGATCGGTGACGATCAGGTGGAAGGCATAGTCGATACAGGCCTTGCCCTCGGCGCGGCGATGGTAGTCCTTGACCGCCGCTCTCAGGCTCTGGCCCTTGATCTGCAGCGCGAAGGGAAACACGGTGGTGGTGCCGCCACAGGCCGCCGAGCGGGTCCCGGTCAGGAAATCATCGGCCATGCGAGAGCCATCCGACGTCGGCTGGTCCAGATGGCAGTGGCCGTCGATGCCGCCGGGGAGCACCCAGCGACCCTCGGCGTCCACCTCCTCGCGCCCCGCGGCCAGCCCGCTGCCCAGGGCCACGATGGTGCCGTTGCGGATGCCGATGTCGGCCTCGAAGACGTCGGCCGCCGTGGCACAGCGGGCATGGCGAATCACCAGGTCGAACTCATTCATGGGTTCAGTCCTCCTTCCATCAGGCGGCCCCAGCCGGCAACGGGAATTCCGCCCTGCCCGGTCATCCGCAGCATCTTCCACACCACGGTGGCGGTGGTATCGAGCACCGGGACCCCCAGCTCGGCTTCCCACTGGGGCACCAGATGGGCGGAAGATAGATTGGTACAGGCCACCACGATGGCTGGCGCCCCGGCCTCGGCCACCCGCCTCACCTGGGCCGTGAGGGTCTCGGCCGTGACCTCGGCGTAGGCGAAGTTCTCGCTGATACCGAGATGATCCTCGGCCAGCACCTCGAAGCCGGCGTTGCGGTAGTTGGCGAGAATTCGCGACTGAACGTCGCCGGTGTAGGGCGTCACCAGCCCGAAGCGCTGAAGCCCATGGGTCTCGAGGATCTCGTTGAGCGCCAGCATGGAGGTGGTGGCGGGGGTGCCCGTCTCCGCCTCGATGCGCTGACACAGCGTGACGTCATGGTCGAACCCAAGCCAGCCGGCGGAGGTCCCGCTCCAGCCGATCACGTCGACGCGAGCATCGGCGAGCAGGGCCGCCGCGGCGAGCACGTGTCGGTCGTCGAACTGCCCGAGCGCCCGGTCGCTGAGGGCGATCTGCGTGACGGTAAAGCGCGAGAAGTGGGCTGTGACATCAGGCAGCTGAGCCAGCATGGCCGAGGTAAGCGGCTCCAGTGCCGTGTTGGACGAGGGCGTCAGCACCCCGAAGCGAAGGCGGGTCATGGCGTGACTCCCGGGTGAGTGATGGATTCGAGGAGGGTCATGGTCAGCGGCTGAGCCCCCTCCCAGAGGCAGCGGCGGCCAAGCTCAGGCAGCCGTTCGATACCCTCCACCACCGTCATGACGTGGTTGCCGGCGATGGGGCCGAGCTTGCTGGCGAAGGCACAGGGTCCGTAGGCCATCAGGATCTCGGTCTCGCTGTAGCCGCCGGGGTAGAAGAGCACTTCGCCGGGAGCGGGATAGCGGGTGGGCGTCTCCCAGGGCAGGTCGAAGGCGCGATCCCCCAGCGGCACCCAGACCCCCTCGCCGCTCCAGCGCACGTGCACCAGCTCTGTTTCCCAGGGCAGCAGGCCCAGCAGGGCGTCGACGCTGCGCGGAGCACCCGGATGGGTCTCGGCGGTGAAGGTCAGCTCACGGCTGGTCAGGCACAGGCGATGAACGGGATGGCTCATGACATGCCCTCCCGTCCCACCAGCCCGGCCAGAGCGCCCGGCAGGCCTCGGCAAGCCTTGGTCGGCGGGACGGCATAGCTGCCGGAGGTCGCCGGGCGTGGTGCCAGCCGAGCCAACAGCTCGGCCTGGCGCACCGCGCAGCTCACCCCGTCGACAATCGGCACGGGGATTCGGCTTTCCACCTCACGGGCCAGACCGGCCAGCGGAGCCCCGGCGATGATCAGCACGTCGGCGCCATCCTCGCTCACCGCCCTCTCGCAGAGGCTCACCAGCTGCTCCGCCTTGTCCTGCTGCACGGCGCCAATGTCCCTCAGCGGCTCGTCCAGGCAGCGAATACCGGCCAGCCGCGAGGCCATCCCATAGCGATCCACCGTCTCGCGATACCAGGCCTGAATGCGCCGGGAGATGGCGACGATCCCGATGCGGCCCCCCAGCATGGCCGCGCTCATGAGCGCACTCTCGGTCAGACCGACCACAGGAATCGGCAGCATCTCCCGGGCGGCTTCCAGGCCGGGATCGCCAAAGGCGGCCACCACGGCCGCGTCATGGCCTGTCTGGTGCTCGGCCAGCTCCACCAGCGTGGCGTAGGCCCCGATCGCCGCCTCGGCGCGAGTCTCGATGTAGGCCACACCACAGGGTGCCGTGCGCAGGGTCAGGTCCGTGTCGGGCGCGGCGCTGCGCCTTGCCTCGTTGGCAATCAGCTCGGTGACGCTCTGCGAAATGTTCGGATTGACGATCAACAGCTTCATCAGGCTCTCCCCTTCATACCTGGGCCCGGGCGCGCTGCCACAGCGCCTCGGCGGCGGACTGCGCATCGGCCAGCAGAGCGGCGGTGTCGGCGTGACACAGCTCGCCGCGATCGACCACGATCTCTCCGTTGCAGACCACGGTCTCGACGTCCCGCCCCTGGGCGGTATGCACCAGATTGCCCAGGGCATGGATCAAGGGGACGAGATGCGGGCGGCGGAAATCGAACGCGACCAGATCGGCACGCTTGCCCGGGGTGAGCGAGCCCAACTCGTCCTCCATCCCCAGCGCCCGGGCCCCGCCGAGCGTGGCCATCTCCAGCGCGTGATGGGGCTGCCAGGTATCGTTGACCTCGCCCTCCTGGACGCGCCCCATGATCAGCGCCCAGCGCATCACCTCGACCATGTCGGCATGCATGTTGTCGGTGGCCAGCGCCAGGTTGGCGCCGGCCTCACGCAGGCGGGTGGTGGGCGCGATGCGCCCCCCGGTGGCATTGCCGCGCGGCACGTGGGCGATATTGGTACCGCTGGCGCCGATGCGTGCGATGTCGCTATCGCTGACGTACATGCAGTGAGCCGCGGTAAATCGAGGCCCCAGCAGGCCCACCTCCTCGAGCAGCTCGGTGGGGCTCATGCCGTCGCGCTCCTGAACGCGGCGATTCTCCTTGAGGCTCTGGGAGAGATGGCCGTTCACCCGCATGTCCAGGGCATCACGGGCCTCGGCCACCCTCGCGAGCAGCGCCCGCGAGCAGGTGTCCGGCGCATGCGCGGCCAGCTCGACCCCGAGCCGTCCGTCCATGCCGCCCTGCCAGCGCTCATGCAGCGCCACGGCCTCCGCCAGGGTGCGCTCGCCGATCTCGGTGCGGTGCTCCCAGATGCCTTCGTGCACGCGGCTGAAGTCCACATCGTGGATCCGACCGCAGGTGATCACCCGCATGCCCAGCTCCCCCATGGCCGGCAGGGTCCGGTCGGCGTGGACGTAGCTGTCGTTGATCAGGGTGGAGCCGAACAGCAGCGCCTCGGCGGCGCCCAGCCGGGCCAGGGCCACCGCCTCCTCTTCACTGACCTCATGACCATGGGGGACGCCCGGGGTGTAGGCCGGGGCGAAGCCCATGTCCTCGGCGACGCCGCGTACCATGGTCAGGATGGTGTGGGTATGCACATTGACGAAGCCCGGCGTCACCACGCGACCGCTCAGGTCGAGCGTTCGCCGGGCCGGCGGCCGCGGCACATCGGGCTCGTCCGGACCAACCGTCACCAGGCGTCCAGCGTGGATCACCAGTCGAGCGCTGGGGATCTCGCCGAGTTCCGGGTCGACGGTGATGGCACGAGGGCCATGGATCACCAGGTCGGCGGGATGGGCAGCATCAAACATCGTCCTCTCCTCGTGGGGTCAGAAGCCCATGGCCCTGGGCAGCGCCGTGACAACGGACGGCACGGCGATGCACAGGCCTAGGATGGCGAACTGGAAGGCGACAAAGGGCAGGGATTCGGCGACGAGCTTCATCATGGGGACGCGGGTAATGCCGCTCATGACGAAGTAGAGGACGCCCACCGGAGGCGTCATCATGCCGACCACCAGGTTGTACATGAACAGGAACCCGAAATAGAGCGGGTCGACTCCGTAGGCCACCGCGATCGGCGCAAACAGCGGCACCAGCATGATGTAGGCGGCGTTGGACTCGATCAGCATCCCCACCACGACCAGCAGTGCCATGGTCAGGAGAATGAACATCATCGGATCGCCGGTCAGGGACTGGATGAACGACGACAGCATCATCGGCACCATCTCGATGGTGAAGACGAAGGTCAGCGCCGAGGCGAAGGCAATCAGGGCACCCACCATGGCGGAGGTCACCGCCGCCCGGTAGAGGCAACCCGGGAGGTCTGCCAGGCGCAGCCGCCGCGTTATCACGAAGCCGATGAATGCCGAGTAGACCACGGCGATGGCCGCCCCCTCGGTGGCGGTGAAGATGCCACCGACGATGCCGCCCACCACGATCACCGGCATCAGGATGATGACGATGGCGCGACGGGCCTGATGCGCGACGTTGCAGAGGTTGAAGCGCTCGCCGGTCAGGGCATAGCCACGTTTCCAGGAAATGAACGAGGCGATCGCCATGAAGCCCAGCGCCAGCAGAATGCCCGGCACGATACCTGCCAGGAAGAGCCCACCGACCGACACCGACGAGCCCGCCATCAGGGCATAGACGATCATGGCGTTGCTGGGCGGGATCACCGGCCCCAGGTTGGCCGCCGAGGCGATGACGGCACCGGAGTAGGCGTCCGGGTAGTATTTGCGCAGCGCCGGCACCAGCGTACTGCCCATGGCACTGGCACTGGCCACGGCCGCCCCGCTGACCGAGGCGAAGATGGTCCCGGAGGTGATCGTCACGTGGGCCAGGCCACCATGCATGCGACCGACCAGGCTGTTGGCGAAGCCGATCAAACGGTCCATGATGCCGGCCCGCACCATCAGTTCGCCGGCCAGCATGAAGAGCGGAATCGCCATCAGCGGGAAGCTGTCGACGGCATGCATCATGCGCTGAGGCATGACGACCAGCTCGAAATCCAGCATCCACAGTCCGATCAGGGAGCCGAACCCCAGGGCAAAGGCGAGCGGCATACCTAAGGCGGCCAGCGCGAGAAACAGTCCAACGGCAAGCCAGGTCATGCGACCTCCTCCCAGGTGCGTGAGCCCCCCCAGGCCAGCAGAGCCAGATGCAGGAAGGCGTGCAGGCCACAGATCAATACCGCGATGTAATAGACCGAGGACGTGATAGCCAGTGTCGGCATCTGCTCCGACCAGCGATCGACGGTCGCGACCCAGGCACCCAGCATGACCATGAGCATCAGCAGAGTGGATATGGCGGCCATGGCACGAAACAGCACTTCTCGAATGCGGACCGGCATCAGCATCATGAACAGGTCGATGCCCACATGGACGCCGTGCTTCACCCCGTGGGGAATGGCCAGGAAGATCGCCCAGATGAAGAACAGTCGTGACAGCTCATCGGCGGAGTCGATGGAAGAACCCAGCACGTAGCGGAAGAACACCTGCAAGGACACGATGGTGGCCATCAGCCCCATGACCGCCACGATCGCCCAGTAGGTGGTGGCATCACAGATGACGACGAGCCGCTTGAGGGCCCCGAAGGCCCCGCCCACGGGGGGCGGGGCAGGACGGGCTTCATGGTTCGGATCAGAAAACAGCATCATGTCCAGGCCTCACAGCGCCGCTTCGGCTTCCTGGAACACGAGTTCGATGAACTCGGGATCGACGCGATCCCCGAGGCTATCGGCCACTTCCATGGTGGCGTCACGCAGCTCGGCACGCAGCTCTGTGGAGATCGGGGTGAAGACCATACCCTCCTCGATCAGCTGCTCGCGCCAGGCCTCCTCTTCCTCGGTGGCTGCTTCGCGCTGCCACACCATGGCCGACTGCATGGCACCATTGACGATCTCGCGATGCTCTTCGGACAGGGCCTCGTAACGGCGCTGATTGGCCACGGCGTTGATGAAGTCGTAGAAGTGTCCGCTGTCGGAAAGGTGCTCCTGAACCTCGTTGAAACGACGACTGGCGATGATGTTGTAGGGATTCTCCTGACCATCGAGAACGCCCTGCTGCAGAGCAGAATAGAGTTCGGAGACATCCATCGAGACGGGGTTGGCACCCAGGGCGCGGAAGGTCTGCAGATGCACCTCATTAGGCTGCAGGCGAACGCGCATGCCCTCGAAATCCTCCACCGAGGTGATCGGGCGCAGATTGTTGGTCACGTGGCGGAAGCCCAGCTCCCCGTAGCCCAGATTGACGAAGCCCAGGTCGGCCATCTGCTCGTCGAGATGTTCGCCCACTGGACCATCCATCACCGCGAAGGCCTGGTCACGACTATCGAAGAGGAACGGCAGGCTCACCGCCTCGTAGTCGGGCACCGAGCGCGTGAAGTAGGCAATGGAAGTGAACACCGCGAAAATACTGCCGGAACGGACCTGGTCAACATTTTCGGTGGCACCACCCAGCTGCATCGCCGGGAATAGGTCGACCTGAATCTCGCCGTTGGAGGCGCTTTCGACTTCTTCCTTGAATACCTCCATGGCGCGAGAAACGGAGTGATCCGTCGGAAAGTTGCCTGCCACCCGAAGGCGCTCGGCGGCCAGCACCGAAGACGACAGCAGCATTCCGACCGTCATCAGGGAGGCCATCTTCAACATGTGGGACTTGGACATCTGGAAACCCTCCATTCGTTCTTGATGAGGGCGGCCTGACCAATCAAGGCCTCGCCACCTGCAAAGCAGGAGCAATCGGCATGCCAGCAGCGCCAGCTCGGGCCCCGCGCCCCCCCCGCATGCCGGCATAAGCCTATGATTTCAATTGTCGAAAATTATGTGGTTTATTTTTTTTAAAGAAATTGATCCATATATTGCATACAATTTAAATGTTAGAAAACGCACGCAAAGTGTGCAAAAATCGCCTTGAAGCGCTCAGACAGTGCAGGCGCGAAGGCATCCGATCATGCGATTTCTGGATCCAGACCGGGCTGCGGCATACTCAACTGCCCCATCTGCTAAGGACGAGGAGCACCATGGACGCCCCCATCACGAAACTGGGAGTCGAGCAGATCGCCGAGCGCATCACCGACGCGGTGATGGAGCATCGGCTACCGCCGGGTATCAAGCTGGTGGAGGAGAAGCTGGCAAGCGCCTTCGGGGTGAGTCGAACCAAGATTCGCCAGGCACTGACCCTGCTGGCCAAGGAAGGACTGGTGACGCTGCACCCGAATCGAGGAGCCTTCGTGACGCGACCCAGTGCCGCGGAGGCTCGTGATCTTTTCGCCACGCGCCGCCTGGTAGAACCGGAAATCGTGCGCAATGTCATCAAGCGGGCCTGCCCAGAGGACCTGGCCAGGCTAAGCGCTCATCTCGAAGAGGAAGCCGAGGCACGGCAACAGGGAGATCGGCGGCGAATTATCCGACTCTCGGGGCAGTTCCACATGCTGCTGGCCCGCATCAGCGGCAACGGTTTCATCGAGAAGCTGATGGCCGAGCTCTGTCCGCTGACCTGCCTGATCATTGCGCTCTACGACGAGCCCCAGACGCCCGCCTGCCCCGAGGACGAGCATCGCGAGATCGTGGAGGCAATTGCACAGCGCGATGAAGCACGGGCGATATCGCTGATGCTGCACCATTTGCAACATATCGAGCAGGCACTGCACCTGGATTCCCCCAAAACGCGCGACATCCACTGGGAAGCGCTATACGGGTGAGCCGCAATGGCCTTGTTCGCAGCCAGCCTAACTGTCGGCTCCCCCAGCGGCCCCAATCTTGACGCGAAAACCACTTGATACCAGCCTCAGGGGACGCCATTATCGGCGCCCACTCGTCTATAACCCCTGCCGGGGCACCGGGCGAGGCCAAGACCGGGGTGGCATCGGGTCGGGGGCGCAAGCGCGGCCCACTACCGATAAGACCCTACCACTGTTGACATTTCCCGATCTGGATTGGAACCCCCATGAGCAAAGTCCTGATTATCGGCGCCGGCGGCGTCGGCGGCGTCGTGACCCACAAGTGCGCCCAGCATCCCGAGATCTTCAGCGAGATCCTGCTGGCCAGCCGCAACGAGGCGAAGTGCCAGGCGATCGCCGACCAGCTGGATCGCTCGATCCAGACCGCTCAGGTGGATGCCGATGACGTCGAGGCGCTGGTCGCCCTGATCGAATCGTTCACGCCCGACGTGCTGATCCACGTGGCCCTGCCCTATCAGGACCTGACCATCATGGAGGCGTGCCTGAAAACCGGCGTGCCCTACCTCGACACCGCCAACTACGAGCATCCCGACGAGGCCAAGTTCGAGTACAAGGAGCAATGGGCCTTCCAGGAGCGCTACAAGGAGGCCGGCAACATGGCCACCCTGGGCTGCGGCTTCGACCCAGGCATGACCAACATCTACTGCGCCTACGCCCAGAAGAACCTCTTCGACGAGATCCACCGCATCGACATCCTGGACGCCAACGGCGGCGACCACGGCTACCCCTTCGCCACCAACTTCAACCCGGAGATCAACATTCGCGAGATCACCGCGAAGGGTCGCTACTGGGAGCAGGGCGAGTGGAAAGAAACCGACCCGCTGGCGGTGAAGCGCAAGTTCGACTTCGACGGCATCGGCGAGAAGGACATCTACCTCCTCTACCACGAGGAGCTCGAGTCCCTGTGCC
>PWIZ01000037.1 GCA_003560175.1 Halomonas sp.
AGATCAGGAAGAAGCTGGCCATGGCGGCGTCTTCGCGCTGGCCGGACATCTGCGACACGCTGCCCGCCAGCACGGCCACCAGCAGCCCCGAGAGGATGCCGCCGAGGCTCATCATCGGCAGCGAGAAGCCGGCGACCAGGAAGCCCAGCGCCACCCCGGGCAGGATGGCATGGGCCATGGCATCGCCGATCAGGCTCATGCCGCGCAGCACCAGGAACACCCCCATGGGGGGAGCCGCCAGTGAGAGGGCGAAGCTGGCGATCAGGGCGCGCCGCATGAAGCCATAGTCGAAAGGCGCGATCAGCCACTCGTTCAGCAGCGTCAGCATGTGCCCACCCCGGTGATGGCATGGGTGAGAAAGGGCGCCGGCGAGTCGGCAATGGGCTGCTGCAGGAAACTCTCCACGGGCACCCAGCGGGCGTGACCGCCGGCGAGCACGATGGCCTCGCTGGTCAGGCGAGAAAGCTGCTCCATATCGTGGAGCACCACGATGATGGTGGCACCGTCGCGCGCCATGTCGCGCAGCACGGTCATCAGGACCTCCACCGTGTCACTGTCGACGTTGGCGAAGGGCTCGTCCAGCAGCAGCAGTTCGGCCTCCTGCATCAGGGTGCGGCCGATCAGGGCGCGCTGGCGCTGGCCGCCCGAGAGCTCGCCGAGCGGCCGGTGGGCGAGGTGCGAGATGCCCAGCCGGGCCATGATCTCGCGCCCCTTGCGGTAGTGGGCGGCGCAGTAGCCCTTGAACGCGCCGTGGCTGGGCCAGCTGCCGGTCATCACCAGCTCCTCGACGCTCATCGGAAAGGTGAGGTCCAGGGCCAGCTGCTGGGGCAGCCAGGCGCGCCGCTCATTGGGGACCTGGCACTCGACGCGCCCGGCGATGGGCTTGAGCATGCCCATGATGCCCTGGATCAGGGTGCTCTTGCCGGTGCCGTTGGCGCCGATCAAGGCGGTGATGGCACCGTCACGAAACTCGCCGTTGATGTGTTCGAGCACCGTGCGGCTGCCCTGGGCGAGTTGCAGGTCGCAGAGCCGCAGGCGAGCTGTCTGGGTCTCCATCAGCTCCACCATCCCACGGCCCAGGAGACCGTCAGCCAGAGCAGGGCGAGGGGCAGCAGCACCAGCATCAGCCGTCGGCCGACCGACAGCGACATCAGTGAAAAGTGGCAGGGCCCCTCGGGGCGATGATGGTGCCGGTGTGTCCGGTGTGCCATGGGACGGTACCTCGCGACGACGGTAGAGGGTTATAACATAACAAGTGGCGCCAGAAAATGGTCACTTCAAGAGGCGCCGGCGCGGGCCAGTATCCACAACGCGGCATAAAAAGACAGGCTCAGACGTTGGCGTGTTCTCGCTCGGCTTCACCTGGGGCTGGGCGAGAGAGGCGGCGAGCCAGCATGCCCCCATGAGGACCCAGCAGGAGAGATATCAGATAGCCGCCTCCGGCCAGCAGCACGATCGCCGGACCTGCCGGCAGGTCAAGGTGATAGGAGAGCAGCAGCCCCACGATGCTGGACAGCACCGCCAGGCCGCAGGCCAGTGGCAGCATGGTCTCCAGGCGCCGGCTCCAGTAGCGCGATGCGGTGGCGGGCAGCAGCATCAGGCCGGCCGCCATCAGGGCGCCGAGTGTCTGGAAACTTACCACCAGGGTAGTTACGGTCAGGCTCATGAACAGCGCCTTCGTCCATCCGGCATGGCGGCCCTGAAGGGTCAGAAAGAGCGGGTCCAGGCTCTCGACCACCAGCGCGCGATAGGCCACTGCCAGGGCGACCAGCACCAGGCTGCAGCTCGCGGCTACCAGCAGCAGGGTGCCGGTATCCACGGCCAGTACCGAACCGAATAGTATGTGGCCCAGGTCCAGGGCCGAGCCGGAGAGCGTCATCAGCATCACACCGGATGCCATGGCCAGCAGAAACAGGCTGGCCATGGCGGCGTCCTCGCGAAGTCCGCTGCTGAGTGAGATAGCGCTTGCCACCCCCACCGTGACCAGACCAGCGGCGAGGCCACCCAGCATCATCAGCGGCAACGAGAAACCGGCCAGCATGAAGGCCAGCGCAATGCCCGGCAGCATGGCGTGGGAGAGGGCCTCGCTCATCAGGCAGAGCCCGCGCAACGAGAGCAGTACGCCGATGATCGGCGCGGTGAACGACAGCGCCAAGCAGGCGGCCAGGGCGCGACGCATGAAGGCATAGTCGAACGGGGACGAGGCCCACCAGATCCAGGTGTCCAGCATGCGCGGTTCCAGTCGGTTAGTTTTGTTATGTTATAACATATCTATAAAGGACAGGGCATCCCGCCCGTCTTGACGCCCGTCGGGGCGGTCAACCATCTTTGGAGTGAGGCAGGGAAGGCCGAAGACCTCGGCGGCTCGGCTCTCGGGCCGCCCCGACGAGAGCGGAGGTTTCCATGAGCTGCAATATTCATCCCCACCACGATCACGAGCATGGCCCGGGCTGTGGGCATACGGCCATCGAGCACGACGGCCACGTCGACTATCTACATGACGGTCATCTTCATCACCCTCACCAGGACCATGTCGACGAGCATGTGATCGAGGTCAGCG
>PWIZ01000166.1 GCA_003560175.1 Halomonas sp.
GACGACCGGGAGGCCACCTTCGCTCTGGAGGAGCTCGACCGGTCGCCGCCACCGCCGCTACCGGTACATCTGGTGCTGGCTCTGCCGCGACCGCGCATGCTGGCGAGAAGCCTGGAGCATGTCACGGCCCTGGGCGTGAAGTCGATCACCCTGCTGCACACCCGCCGGGTGGAGAAGAGCTACTGGCAGTCCCCCGAGCTCGCCGCGGAAAAGATCCATCAGCACCTGGTGCTGGGACTGGAGCAGGCTCGCGACACTCTGCTACCGACGGTCACCCTGGAGAAGGGCTTCCGCCCCTTCGTGGAGGATCGTCTGCCCGGGCTGCTCGAGGGCCGGCGAGGACTGCTGGCCCATCCCGGCATGCCACAGGCCTGCCCGCGTGGCATCGAGGCGCCCACCCTGCTGCTGGTGGGGCCGGAGGGCGGATTCATTCCCTGGGAGGTGGAAAAACTGCTCGAGGCCGGCTGCGAGGGGATCCATCTGGGGCCCAGAATCCTGCGAGTGGAGACCGCGGTCACGGCCTTACTGGCGCGGCTGTTCTGAGCATCGGGGCGGGAAGCCCCGGTTCAGCCATCGTGCCCCTCACTCTGATCGTCAGGCTCATGCTCGCGAAGCCGCGACTCCTCGTTGCAGCTTGGCCGCTGCAGGAAGGTCTCGCGCACGTCCAGGAGCCCAAGGTGCGAGAGGGTGCGCCGACCCAGCAGCAGCGGATAGTTCATCTCCTCGCGATCGCGCAGGCTGAACTGCTCCTCATAGATGGTATCGCCCAGGCAGACCTTCATCAGCACCACCGGGCGCTCGTCGCGGCCGCCGGCGCCCCGCACGCGCAGGTCACGATAGAGGGGCAACTCGAGCTCCTCGGAGAAGGTCTCGCCGCTGGCGGTGTCCTCCAGCTTGAGGCGAAAGCGCACCCACTCCTCGCCCTCGCGCTCGAAGGTCTCGATGTCCCGGGCGTCCAGCGAGGAGGTCAGGGCACCGCTGTCCAGCTTGGCCTTGACCGCCACGCCCCAGGGCTCGATGGTGGCGCGCTCAACCCAGCCGAATACCTTGTCTGCCAGCGCCGCAGGAGCGGCGCCGGCCAACAGCAGCACGACCAGCAGCATCAATGGAAAAACAGCTCGTTTCATTTCTTCCTCACTTGCAGGAAAGCCCGTGGATCGAAGCCTCAGCGGGTGAGGCGCTCCAGCAGGCTCAGCGTGGCGAAGCCATCCGGAATGGCGCCGATCGACTGCTGGTAAGCGCGTAGGCCGCGCCGCGTGTTGGGGCCCATGATACCGTCCGGGGTTCCCACCTCGAAACCGCGGGCATTGAGCGTCTGCTGCATCTCGCGTACCTGGGCGCGGCTCAGTGGCTGCTCGTCCCGGGGCCAGCCGGCGCGGATCCCGCCTCGGCCGGCGATCTCGTTGGCCAGGGTGCCCACCGCCAATGCATAGCTGGTGGCATTGTTGTAGCGCAGGATGGATCGATAGTTGGGTCCCACCAGGAAGGCCGGCCCGTCGGCGCCCGCCGGCACGATCACCGAGGCGACGTCGAACGCCGGCAGGCTGCCACCGGCGACGGGGCGCACGCCGAGTTCGGCCCACTCCCGGGCACTGCGCCGGGTGGCGAGCTCCGCCTGGGCGTAGTCGAAGCCGTCGGGAAGCGCGATCTCAACGCCCCAGGGCTGGCCGGCCTGCCAGTTGGCCCGGGCCAGGTAGTTGGCCGTGGAGGCCATGACGTCGGGAATGCTGCCCCAGATGTCGCGACGTCCGTCGCCATCGCCATCCACGGCGTAGGCCTCGAAGCTGGAGGGAATGAACTGGGTATGGCCCATGGCACCGGCCCAGGAGCCCACCATGCGATCCGGAGCGATGTCGCCGGCCTCGATGATGCGCAGGGCGGCCAGCAGTTCACCGCGAGCGAAATCGCGACGACGGCCGTCGAAGGCCAGGGTCGCCAGCGCCTCAAGGGTGGAGAAGCTGCCGAAATTGCCGCCATAGTTGCTCTCGATGCCCCAGATCGCCACCACCACCTCGGCGGGGACCCCGTAGCGTTGCTCCATACGGCGAGCGGTGTCGCGATGCTCGGCCAGCTTGGCACGGCCCTGGGTAACGCGCTGGGCGGAGACGGCGCTATCCAGATACTGCCAGATGGGGCGCACGAACTCCGGCTGGGAGCGGTCGAGCTCGATCACTCGGGGGCGATAGCGGACGCCGTCCAGGGCGTTGGCCAGGGTCGCCTCGGAGATCCCCTCGCGGCGGGCCTCCCGACGGAACTGGGTCAGCCAGCCATCGAAGTCGGCGGGCGGCGCCGGTTCGGCCGCGTCGGCATTGGTGCCGGCCTGGGTGGCAGCCGTCTGGCTGGGTTCGGGGGCGGACTCACCCGCCGCCTTGGCTTCCCGGGCAGGGCCGCTCTGACAGCCGGCCAGCAGGCCCAGCAGCAGGCCCAGGGTTAGGGTCCGTTTCATCACGCTTGCGCTCTCCGTGGCAGGGGTCAGCGCGATCATCGCGCAGAATCGACGACACCACCAGCCCCATCACCCGCCGGCGAGACGCCAGATAACCATCCCATGAC
>PWIZ01000246.1 GCA_003560175.1 Halomonas sp.
ATCCGGGAGGATATCGGTCGGACTGGATATCACCGATCGCAAGGCCGCCGAGGCACGCCTGACCTGGCTGGCTGAACGCGACCCCCTGACCGGGCTCTACAATCGCCGCTACTTCCAGGAGTCCCTCAGCAGAGCCCTTCAGCATGGGCTGAGCGGAGCCATGCTGCTGATGGACCTGGACCAGTTCAAGGACGTCAACGAACTCAGCGGTCATCAGGCGGGCGACCGTTTGTTACGTCTTGTGGCGAACGTGCTGAGCGAGGAGCTCAGTCATCGCGGCATTCTCGCCCGGCTCGGTGGCGACGAGTTCGCCCTGCTGCTCAAAGAGGCAGACACCGATCTCGCCGTGCGTATCGCCCAGCAGATCAACCAGATCCTCGAGGGCACCAAATTCATGGTCGAGGAAAGGCACCACCGGATATCGGCCAGCACCGGCATTGCCCTGTTCCCGGAGCATGCCGATAACCCCATCGATCTGATGGCCAGCGCCGATATGGCCATGTACAAGGCCAAGGCGTCAGGGACCCAGCGCTGGCATCTGCTCGCCACGGCGCAGGGTGCACGCGAGGAGCTCCAGCAGCGGGTCTACTGGGAGGAACGCGTTCACCGTGCCCTGGAAGAGGACGCCTTCGAGCTGATGGTGCAACCCATCGTCCGCCTGGAAGACCGTGACGTGCGCCACTACGAGGTGCTGCTGCGCATGCGGGACGAGCAAGGCGGACTGATCTCGCCAGCGGCATTCATCCCGGTGGCCGAGCGGAGCGGTCAGATCATCGCCGTGGACCGCTGGGTCCTGCGCCACAGCCTGCGAGCACTGAGCCGGGTGCAGGCGCAGGGGGTTAGCCTGGCGGTCAATCTCTCCGGGCAATCCCTGCATGACGACAAGCTCAAGCAGTATTTGGCCGAGGAGCTTGCCGCCAGCGGCGCCGACCCTGAGCGCTTGATCCTGGAGATCACCGAAACCGCCGCGGTAACCGATTTCTCCACGGCCAGGGGCGTACTGCAGACACTCCGCGACCTTGGCTGCCGCACCGCTCTGGACGACTTTGGGGTCGGTTTCAGCAGCTTCCATTACCTGGGCCAGCTACCGGTAGATTACATCAAGATCGACGGCAGCTTTATTCGCAATCTGGCAGACAGCGCCGAGAGCCGTGTGATCGTTAAGGCCATCGCCGATATTGCGGCCGGGTTTGGCAAGCAGGCCATTGCGGAATTTGTCAACCAGGAAGCCCTGATACCTTTGCTGAGCTCATATGGCATTGCCTACGGCCAGGGCTTCCATCTGGGTTGCCCAGTTCTCATACATGATGCCTTTCCGCATGACAGATAGCTGATATATTGATATGAGATACGTCATACTCTGTGGTACTTAGCACTCAGCCAGAAGGAACCTTTTGATGGCACCTCCCCAAACATCCCTGAGAGACCGAGAGGCCACGGATCGTCTGCTGACTCGTTTCGTGAATGAATTCAGCTTCAGCCTCGCCATCACCCCGCAAGATAAGCAACGAGTCTTTCGACTCCGCTACGATGTCTACTGCGATGAGTTGGGATACGAAGAGCCAGCCGAAAGTTACCGCAAACTCGAGTACGACGATTACGACCAGAACGCGATCCACTGCCTGATCGAACACCAACGTACTGGCCTGGCAGCGGCCTGTACTCGATTGGTCATGCCGAACCCCGACCTGACCTCTCCCCTGGACAAGCTGCCCATGGAGTCCTACGGAGGTAGCAGTCTCACCCATCCTTCCTTACACCCCGAGCGACTCGACAAGGGCACCTACTACGAAATTTCTCGCCTTGCCGTAGCCAGGGCATTCCGGAGCCGAATCAATGGTGCGGAAGTGACTGGCATCACGCACAACCCTCATGAGTTCAGCACCTCCGAGCGCGCGACATTTCCTTTTCTGGTCAGTGGCCTGTTCCTGGCCGGCTACGCCCTGGGCAGTATGTCGGGAAAGAAGGTTGCCTTTGCCATGATGGAGCCGAGGCTTCCTCGACTTCTTGCGATGGCTGGTTTCAATTTCACCAAGGTGGGAGAAACCATCGAGTTCCACGGCCAGCGAAGCGCCTATTGCATCACCCGCGAGCAGGCAGAAGCCGGTATGCAACACACCCTGGCTCCGTTGTATCGCCACATTCAGCAAACCCTTGGCCCACAGTTGGAGCAAGCTCTGCATGAAGAAAGCGCTCGGCTGTGTTCCCTCTAGGCCCTGCGGCACAAAGTGAACCCTGATCGACGTGTGACTACCGACGCCTACGTGACTGCTCCGGTCGAATCATCCGAACGCGGACCTTGGGGCGTGCCCCTTCGAGAGGCGCCGACCCCTCTTCGCCACTCTCTTCACCGGAAGGCGGCGACGGCGATATTGTCACCCAGGCGAAGGTCGGCAGCGCCAGCTTCCAGTAGATGGCGCCCAGGCGCAGGCTCAGTGTTACCAGCAGCGCCAGGGCAATCGTCAACGTGTCGGGTGAAGATAGGGCATCCAGCACTACATAGGTGATGCCACCGGCGATGGCCGCCGTGGCGTAGA
>PWIZ01000418.1 GCA_003560175.1 Halomonas sp.
GGACTCGATCTCATCCAGCTTGCTCAGCACGCCGGTCAGGCGGCGCTCCCACTCCTCGCGCTCCTGCTTCAGGCGAGTGTTCTCCTCGCGCAACTCCTCGGCTTCCATCTTCAGCAGCTCCAGGGCCTCGACGGCGCTGGTGACCTTCTGCTCGAGCCGGTTGAAGAGTTCATTGCTCATGTTGTTCTCCTGATGTCCTTCCGGGATGGCCCTTCGAAAGGGTTCTTCAAAAATGGTTCTTCTTGAACCGTTCTCGAGGCCTGGCCGGTGCCCCGGGGCGGGGCAGGGTTGGATGATTGATGACTGAATGGGCAGCAGCGTAACGCCGAGCCCCGGCCTCAGCAAGCGTCGTGTTGCGACGACGCGTCGCGGCGGTAGAGCCGGCCGTGGCTGTCTCCGGCGCGCACCTCGCGGTGCAGCCGCCAGGTCGCCGGTACCAAAGGTTGCCGTTCCGCTTCGCACTCCAGATAGATGAGGGCCTCATCGGTCAGCCAGCCGGCCTCCAGGGCCTCGCAGCAGGGCTCGGCGAGCCCCTGGCGAAAGGGCGGGTCGAGAAACACCAGCGAGCAGGGCGTCGGCGGGCCGGCCAGGAAGGTCGCGGCGTCGGCGGTGATCACCCGGCCCCGCTGTGTGGCGTCCAGGGTGGCCAGGTTCTCCTCCAGCTGGCGCGCGACGCGGGGGTCGCGTTCCACGAAGCTGGCCTGCCGGGCGCCGCGGGAGAGGGCCTCCAGCCCCAGCGCCCCGGTACCGGCGAAGAGATCCAGCACCCGGGCGCCGGGCAGGTCGGCGGTGAGCCAGTTGAACAGGGTCTCGCGCACCCGGTCCGGCGTGGGGCGCAGGCCGGGGCTGTCGAGCACCGGCAGCAGTCGGCGGCGGTAGTCGCCGCCGATGATCCTCAGGCGGCCGGCGTCCCGGCGGCCACTGGCACTCCTGCCGCCTTGAGGGCGGCCAACGGCGGACTTTCCCGAGCGGGAGGGGGGAGGGCGTCGAGTCATGGCGGGGATTGTACCCGTGGGCTTGTCCACAGTCATGGTGGGCGGTGGTAGGATGTGGCGATTCGTTCACCCGCGAGGCTGATTCTCTCCATGTTCAGTTTTCTTAAGCGCAAGAAGAAGCAGCAGGAACAGGAGGCGACTCGAGAAGAGCAGGAGCGCCAGGAAGCGCTCGCCGAGGCGCCCGACGCCTTAACCGAGCCCGACCCCAAGCCCGAGCCCGAGCGTGTCGAGTCCGCCGAGCCCCTGCCCGACAAGAGCGCCGAGGCCCAGGCGGAACGGGAACCGGAGCCGAAGCGACAGCCGGAGCCCGAGGCCCTCGTCGAGCAGGA
Source organism: Halomonas sp. (assembly GCA_003560175.1). Lineage (GTDB taxonomy): Bacteria > Pseudomonadota > Gammaproteobacteria > Pseudomonadales > Halomonadaceae > Halomonas. Next base: position 1,325 of record PWIZ01000418.1, read on the forward strand.
GGCGCCTCCACAGGCTCTCGAACCGGTGGCAGAGGCCGCCGAGGCCCCCGCCGTTGAGCCCGATCCGGTCGCGGCCAAGCCTGCTGCCGAGCCCGAGCCCGAGCCCGAGCCCGAGCCCGAGCCCGAGCCCGCCCGCGCCGCGCTGCAGGAGAAGCCCGTCGCCGGCGAGAAGACGGGCTGGTTCTCGCGCATCAAGGCCGGCCTCGGCAAGACCCGCGCCAACCTCACCGACGGCCTGGCGAATCTGTTCCTCGGCAAGAAGCAGATCGACGACGATCTGATGGAGGACCTCGAGACCCAGCTGCTGCTGGCGGACGTGGGCATCGAGGCCACCACCGAGATCATCGACCGCCTCACCGAGCGCGTCTCCCGCAAGGAGCTCCAGGACAGCGAGGCGCTCTATCGCGCCCTGCAGGAGGAGCTGTCCACCATGCTGGCGCCGGTGAGCCAGCCGCTGGTCCTGCCCCCGAAGAGCGAGGGACCCTTCGTGATCCTGGTGGTGGGCGTCAACGGCGCGGGCAAGACCACCACCATCGGCAAGCTCACCCAGCGCTTCCAGCGCGAGGGGCGCAGCGTGATGCTGGCCGCCGGCGACACCTTCCGCGCCGCGGCGGTGGAGCAGCTCAAGGTATGGGGCGAGCGCAACAAGGTGCCGGTGATCGCCCAGCACACCGGCGCCGACAGCGCCTCGGTGATCTTCGACGCGGTGGCCGCCGCCAAGGCCCGCGGCATCGACGTGCTGATCGCCGACACCGCCGGTCGCCTGCACAACAAGTCCCACCTGATGGAGGAGCTCAAGAAGGTCCATCGGGTGATGGGCAAGGTGGACGCCAGCGCTCCCCACGAGGTGATGCTGGTGCTCGACGCCGGCACCGGCCAGAACGCCCTCGCCCAGGCCAGCACCTTCAACGAGGCGGTGCCGATCACCGGGGTGACTCTCACCAAGCTGGACGGCACCGCCAAGGGCGGCATCATCTTCGCCCTGGCCAAGCAGATGACCACGCCGATCCGCTTCATCGGGGTCGGTGAGTCCCTGGATGACCTGCGGCCCTTCGTGGCGGCTGAGTTCGTCGACGCCCTGTTCGACCGCGACGGCAACGACGACCCGAAATGATCGCCTTCGAGCACGTGGGCAAGCGCTACGGTGGGCGCTTCGAGGCGCTCGCCAACCTCGATTTCCGCGTGCGCCGCGGCGAGATGGTGTTCCTGAC
>PWIZ01000072.1 GCA_003560175.1 Halomonas sp.
GACTCCCGCTACCTGGCCGCGGTGACCCTGGGCGCCACCCTGTTCAGCTTCCTCTACTGGGGCTTCGGCTTCCTGCGCATGGGCACTACCGGACTCACCTCCCAGGCGGTGGGCCGCGAGAACGACAGCGACGTTCGCAACCTGCTCGGCCAGTCGCTGCTGCTGGCGAGCGTGATCGGCACTCTGCTGATCCTCTTCTCGCGTCCGCTGATCGCGCTGGGCCTGTGGCTGCTGGGCGGCAGCGAGGTCGCCACGGCACTTGCTGCCGAGTATGCCGAGATCCGCATCCTCTCGGCCCCGGCGGTGCTGGCTAACTACGCCATCCTCGGCTGGTTTCTGGGCCAGCAGAACTCCCGGGTCACCCTGGCCATTCTGGTGCTGACCAACGGCGTCAATATCGTCCTGGACCTGGTGTTCGTGGTGGGGCTGGGCATGACCACCGACGGCGTGGCCTGGGCCACGGTAATCGCCGACTACTCCGCCCTGGCCTTCGGCCTGTGGCTAGTGTCGCGCCAGATGAAACTTCTCGACGGGCACTTCCTGCGCAGCCGGTTACTGGCCCTGGCCGCCTACGGCGAGCTGTTCGCGGTCAACGCCAACCTCTTTGTCCGCACCCTGGGGCTGCTGTTCGCCATGGCCTTCTTCACCTCCCGCGGGGCGGCCCAGGGCGATACTGTGCTCGCGGCCAACGCCGTGCTGTTGCAGTTCATCATGCTCACCAGCTATGCCCTGGACGGTTTCGCCCATGCCGCCGAGGCCATCGCCGGCCGTGCCGTGGGGCGCCGCCGCTGGGACGAGTTCGGCCAGGCGGTGAAGAGTGCCGCCTGGTTCTCGCTGGCCACCGCCGGGGCGGCAGCCCTGGCCTTCGCCCTCGGCGGTCAGTGGCTGATCGCCCTGCTCACCGGCCTGCCGGAGGTGCGCGAGACCGCCGCTGCCTATCTGCCGTGGATGGTGGTGATGCCGCTGATCGCGGTGTGGAGCTACTTGCTGGATGGCGTCTTCATCGGCGCCACGGCGATCCGCGAGATGCGCAACAGCATCTTCGCAGGGCTGGCCGCCTACCTGCCCACCTGGTGGCTCACCCAGGCGCTGCTGCCGGAATCGCTCACCAACCACGGATTGTGGTTCGCCTTCACCCTGTTCGCGGTGGTGCGCTCGGCGGTGCTCGGCGCCTACTACCTGCATCATCGCCGCACCCACTGGCACCACCGAGCGGCTCCTCGCACCCCCTGCGTTGGCGGGCCGGGTGGCGCAAGCCCCTGAACCTGCGCTACTTTCGTTGTGACACGCCAACCTCGATAACCTACGATATCGGATCGCTTTCATAGCGCTCTCGATGCGATCTCAAGAAAGCCTTTAATAACAGGGGAACACCCATGCTCAAGGCCCTATCAAGGCCGGCCGTCAAGCTGGTCGAACGCTACCTGCCCGACCCCTATATCTTCGTGCTGCTGCTGACGGTCATCGCCGCGGTGGCCGCCATCGCCGTGGAGCGCCAGACGCCGCTGGCGGTGATGCGCATGTGGGGGGATGGTTTCTGGAACCTGCTGACCTTCTCCATGCAGATGCTGCTGGTGCTGGTCACCGGCTTCATGCTGGCCAGCTCGCCGCCGGTAAAGAAGCTGCTGCAGCGCCTGGCAGCGCTGGCCAAAGGCCCCGGGGGCGCCATCCTGCTGGTCACCTATGTGTCAATGGTGGCCAGCTGGATCAACTGGGGCTTCGGCCTGGTGGTGGGCGCGCTGTTCGCCAGGGAACTGGCCCGCCTGATCAAGGTGGACTACCGACTTCTGGTGGCCAGCGCCTACGCGGGTTTCGTGGTGTGGCACGGAGGCCTGGCCGGCTCCATTCCGCTGACCATTGCCACCGACGGCCACTTCACCGCCGACCAGATCGGCGTGATCGGCACCGGCTCGACCATCTTCGCCTTCTTCAACCTGGCCATCCTGGCCTGCCTGTTCATCACCATCCCGCTGGTCAACCGTCTGATGCTTCCCGACGACAAGGAGAGCGTCTACGTCGACCCCAAACTGCTGGCTGAGGAGGACGAAGTCCAGTCGCGTATTCGCCGCCCCGCCGACCGCCTCGAGAACAGCGTGATCCTGGCCTGGCTGGTGGGTATCCCGGGCCTGATCTACCTGCTGGACCACTTCTTCCTGCGCGGCGGCGGGCTGAACCTGAATATCGTCAATTTCCTGTTCCTGTTCCTGGCCATCGTACTGCACCGCACCCCCCGCAGCCTGCTGACCAGCCTCAACGAGGCGATCAAGGGGGGCGCCGGCATCGTCATTCAGTTCCCCTTCTATGCCGGGATCATGGCAATCATGGTTCAGTCGGGCCTGGCGGCCTCCATGTCCGAGGCGCTGGTGTCATTCGCTACCGAGACCTCGCTGCCGTTCTGGTCCTTCATCAGCGCCGGCATCGTCAACCTCTTCGTGCCCTCCGGCGGCGGCCAGTGGGCCGTGCAGGCGCCGGTCATGCTGCCCGCCGCCGAGGCGCTGGGCGTGGATGTCGCGCGGGTCGCCATGGCGGTGGC
>PWIZ01000379.1 GCA_003560175.1 Halomonas sp.
GCGGCGAATCGAGTCGCAGCTCCCCCCTCTCCAGCTTCTCGAACAGCATGTAGAGCGTCATCATCTTGGTCAGCGACGCCGGATAACGGGTCTCATCGGCATTGGTGGCGTGGAGCACCTCGCCGCTCTCTACATCCACCACGATGGCAGCGTAGCGCGGATTAGCCTGGGCCGTGCTGGCCATGGAAAGGGCCAGGCAAGCCAGCAGCGCGATCACGCCGATACCATGGCGCCGTAGTCTAATTATGGTTGCGGTCACCATCTGCGTTCCCTCTGCGTTCCCCTGCGTGCCGTCGCAACGGCGCATACCCTCATCAAGCATTATGAACAGGAATCCTCATCTGTACAGGGCGCCAGGACAGGAAAGCGATGATTTTACACGGTTGCACAATTCCTCTGGTCCCCCGCCGTGTCGGAAGCGGTGCGCCTGGGGGGGTTGCGGCTAGCCGCCCTAGCCCAGCAGGCGCGCCAGCCCCAGCCAGGTCAGGCGCAGCGCCAGCAGGGTCAGGGCCCACTTGAAGAGGGTGTCGAAGCGGTGCTCCGAGAGGCGGTGCAGCAGGCGCAGACCCAGCCAAGTGCCGAGGAACCCGGAGGCCACCATGACCAGCATCAGCGCCAGCCAGTCGCGGAACACGAAGCCGGCCACCCCGAACACGAAGGCCTTGGTGAGATGCTGAGCGCTCATGCAGGCGGAAAAGGTCGCCACCTTGCCCAGTCGCCCCTCGGCACCCTGCTTGATGAAGGCCGCCACCATGGGGCCGCTGGCCCCCACCAGGCTGGAGAGCAGCGTGGTCAGGGCCCCGGCCAGCAGGGTGCCGGCACGTCCCAGGGCGCGCTTCGGCAGACCCGGTCCCCAGCAGCTGTAGAACACGAAGGCGGCGATGCAGAGCTCCAGCACCCCGGGCGGCAGCCGCACCAGCAGCCAGGCCGCGGCCAGGGCGCCCAGCACCACGCCCGGCAGGAAGGCCTTCAGCAGGGTCCGGTCCACGTAGCGCCAGATCAGCACGGTGCGTCCTGCATTGGAGCCGAACTGCACCATGCCATGCACCGGAATCAGCGCCGCCGCCGGCATCACCTGGGCCAGGGCCATGATCATCAGCAGCCCGCCGCCCACGCCCACCGCGGCGGTCACCGCCGAGGTGAAGGCCGAGACCAGCACCAGCACGGCGTTGATACTCCCCGACAGCGGCGAGAGCACCTCCAGTAGCGCCATCATGTCGCGCCTCTCACCCGATACGCCCCTCCTCCACCGCGTGGCAGGCCACCTCGCTGCCGTCGCTGCGTGCGATCAACACCGGCACCTCACGCCGGCAGCGCTCGAAGGCATGGGGGCATCGCGGGTGAAAGGCACAGCCCGAGGGCGGGTGCACCGGGTTGGGCACCTCCCCCTCGATCATCGTGCGCTCGCGGCCCTCGCCCTCCAGCGAAGGTACCGCCGCCAGCAGCATCCGTGAGTAGGGATGGTGGGGCGTGGTGAAGAGCTGATCCGACGGGGCGATCTCGGCGATGCGGCCCAGGTACATCACCGCGATGCGGTCGGCCATATGCTTGACCACCGCCATGTCGTGGCTGATGAAGAGGTAGGTGAGCCCGTACTGCTGCTGCAGATCCTTCATCAGGTTCAGGATCTGGGCCTGCACCGAGACGTCCAGCGCCGAGGTGGGTTCGTCGCAGACCATGAACTCCGGCTCGTTGGCCAGCGCCCGGGCGATGGAGATGCGCTGGCGCTGGCCGCCAGAGAACTCGTGGGGATAGCGCAGCGCATCCGCCGCGGCCATGCCCACCTGTTCGAGCAGCTCGCCCACCCGGCGGCGGCGGTCCGCACCGCTCATCTCGGGGCGAAAGAAGCGCAGCGGCTCACCGATGATGGTGCCCACCCGCCATAGCGGATTGAGGCTGGCGTAGGGGTCCTGGAAGATCATCTGGAAACGCTGGCGGATCGCCGCCGACTGGCGGCCGGAGCGCCCGGCCAGGTCGCTGATGTCCTGACCGTCGAAGACGAGCCGCCCGCGGGTCAGGCCGTAGAGGCCGACGATCAGCCGCGCCACGGTGGACTTGCCGCAGCCGGACTCCCCCACCAGGGCGACGGTCTCGCCGCGGCGGATGGTGAAGCTCACCCCGTCCACTGCCTTCAGCGTCAGCTTCTCGGCGCGCTCCAGCACCCGATTCAGCCAGGGCCGGGAGACATCGAAGTGGCGCGCCAGGTCGTGGGCCTCAAGCAGCACCTCACCACTGGTGGCCGTCTGGATGGGCTCGTTCCGGCTCATCGGGCGACCTCCCCGGGCTTGTCCTGAGATAGGTTGTCCTGGAAGGAAGTGTCCTGTGGCTCGCCCGCTGTGTCGCGGCGCGCCACGGGGTGCTCCGGGTCGTGCAGCCAGCAGGCGGCCCGGCTGCCGCCGGCCGGCAGCAGGTCGGGACGCTCGCGGCGGCAGCGCTCGGCGGCATGGGGGCAGCGCGGATTGAAGGCGCAGCCCGCGGGGATCGCCGCCAGGCGCGGCATGGCACCTTCGATCTGATAGA
>PWIZ01000330.1 GCA_003560175.1 Halomonas sp.
CTCAGGGCCAGCTGTAGACGCCGCGGTTGAGGGCGTCACGGAAGGCCGAATGGACCTTGTTGCCGCGCAGGGTGGCACCGCTGTAGCCATCGATGTCCTCCGCCAGGCGCTCGGGCTCGTAGAGGGCGAAGATGGCGGTCAGCGGCTGACCTTCGAGGCCCTCGGCTAGCTGCTGGTGCTGCACCCACACCGGGTAGAGGTCGTCATCCTCGTCCAGCCGACGGTAGTCGACGTCGCGGTAGGCCAGGTGACGATAGCTGATGTTCGACAGCTGGCCATCGCGCAGGTCGAACTGCACGTTGACCTGCATCTCGCCGCCATCGCCGAACACGCCGCGGTAGCGGCCATCCAGCGGCAGGCCCAGCAGCGCCCGGTGCAGACGCTCATCCTCGGCGGGAGAGAGCCGCGCCTGGTCGCTGTCGGCCTCGCCGTTCGCGTTGCCGTTCGCCTCGGTGGCGGCCTCGGACTCCACCGGTTCGCCCTCCTCGTCCATCAGTCGCCCGATCAGATACGCCTCGAGCATCCCCTCCGCCCGCGGACTGTGGGGCACGCCGGGACGCTTGTTGTTCCAGCCCTCGGTGGCCTCCCGGCCGCACCACTCGAGGATCACTTCCTCCTCGGTGGGGTGGTCGGGCACATAGTCGGTGATGTCGTAGACCCGACCATGGATAGCTTTCCAGCAGCTATCGGCGCCATCGTGCTCGGCCAGCTCGTCCAGGGTGATGGGGGCAAGGCCTTCGACATCGGCTTCGTCGCGCTCGCTGCTCGAGAGCGCGCTGACCGAGACCAGGGTCAACAGACTCGCCACGAAGACGATAAAGGCAGAGTAGGCGATCTTGTTCATGTTCATAGGAAATCGAAGACCTCGCTGTGGATGCGTGAAGCGGGCACTCCCTGTCCGGCCAGCAGCCGCTGCAGGTGGGCGTTCATGGCCGGCGGGCCGCAAAGAAATATCTCTCGCTCGGTGTAGTCGGGGCAGTGCGCGCGCAGGAAGGCCTCGTCCAGCCGGCCACGCTCTCGGGAATAGTGCTGCGTGAAGGCGAAGGCCTCATGGGCCTCGGCGATCCCCTGGAGCTCTTCCCGATAGTAGGCGCGAACGGAATCGCTGGCGAGGTAGAACAGATGGACGTGACCACCGAGGCTCGCCCCAGCGGCCAGATCGCGAGCGCCGCCGACGAAGGGAGTGATGCCGATACCACCGCCCACCCAGAGCATGTCGCGCTCGGGGAAGCGGCGCCCGAAGAACTCCCCATAGGGGCCCTCGATCAACACCCGGGTCTCGGGTGTGACCGCCTGAAGGGCCTGGCTGGCGTCGCCCAGGTCCTTGATACCAATGCGCAGGCGCGAATCCGACGGCGCCGAGGCGATGGTATAGGGGTGCTCTTCGCCGCGCCCGGCGGAAAGCGTCTCGTCCAGCGGCGAGAGATAGACGAACTGCCCCGCCTCGTGCCGGATGCCTCCCCCCTCGGGACGCAGCACCAGTTCCACCACCCCCCGTGCCAGGGGGTCCACCGCCTCGACGCGGTAGGCATGCCGACGCCGTGGCGCCACCCCCTTGCGCCAGGCGATGGCGCCCAGCCCGGCGATGCCCAGCAGCCACCAGGGCCAGGCCTCGCCGGCCAGCAGCAGGGCGTGCCAGAGCCCCAGCAGCAGCGCCGCCGCTGAGACCAGGTGCAGGCGCTTCCAGCGCTGATAGTGGGGCTGGCCGAAGAAGTCGAAGGTGGGCGCCAGGAACACCACCAGCGCCAGCCAGGCCAGCCAGCCGAGCCATATGCTGCCATGGGAAACCGGCGGGAAGAGGGTCGCCACCGCGGCGTCCAGGGAAGCCGGCACCGCCGCCAGCCCCAGCGCCAGGGCGTGGACCATCACCAGGATGAAGGCGGTGAAGCCCAGCCAGTGGTGCAGATGCCAGAGCCGCGCGAGTCCTCCGAAGGGGCGATCGAAGCCCGGCGCCCGGCAGCTCACCGCCCCGGCAAGCAGCATCATGGCGAGCCCCAGAATGCCGGCGACCCGGCCGACCCAGGTCAGCCACAGCTCCGGCGGCCCGTCGAGGCCGCCCAGGCGCGGCAGCGCCACCGCAAGCGGCAGCAGCAGTGCCGCGATCAGGACCATATCACCCGTTTTCAGCCATCGTCGCATGCTCCCTCCCCTTTCACCGACTGACTGTCAGTGTCGCCGATCGGCGCCAGCCTTCAAGGCGGAGCGCCATTTGCTGCATGGAGATTGACCTGTGTCAGGGCAGAATCCTGCTCAGGGTCCACGCTGAACTGACAACAACGACAAGATTCCATGAATCAGGAGTTCACATGGCAAGTCACGACAAGGGCGCTGGGTCCTGGCTGGTCTTCGGGCTGCCGGTTGCCCTCGGGCTGGCCTGGATCACCCAGGGCACCGGTATCATCGAGAACGATCTCGAACGCAACATCCATATCCCCGATGAGCTGACCATGCCGCTGCAGGTGCAGGCCGCCTACAATGGCGAGCAGATCTTCTTCCGCTACCGCTGGCCCGCCGAGCAGGCCTTTCTCTACCACGACATGCTGCGTTACGAGGGCGGCGAGTGGATCCGCCATGGCAGCTCGCGTGCAGGCCCCGACCCCGACAACACCTACGAGGATCGCGTGACCATGCTGGTCGACGACGGCAGCGTGCCAGAGTTCGGCCGCTATGGCGGCTATATCACCGTCGGCGACCAGATGCGCTACTTCAGCAATTCCGCCAGCCCCGCCGAGGTCGGGGAGCACCCGCACTTGGGCGAGACCCTGGGACAGAGCGATGTGCGCAAGTACCTGCCGGCCACGCGGTCCAACCAGCAAGACTGGCGCAGCGTGGTGGACGCCGACATGCTGGCGGCCCAGCGCGAGGCCGGCTACTTCCTGGATCTCTGGCACTGGCGAGCCGGGCGCTCCAACCCGATCGACGTTTCTGACGACCAGTGGATCGGGGAGTATCGCTTCGGTGACGGCGGTACGGGCCCCTATACCACCAACTGGGACAGCGAAAGCGGCCAGCCCCGCTGGATGCTGGACCCCGAGGCGGTGGGTCAGCGGAGCCTACACTGGGAGGATGTGGAAGCCAATCGCCACGACTTCGATGGCCTCTACTACCTAGCCGAGGACTTTGCCATCGAGTTCGATCCCGACAACGACTGGCAGAACGGCGACGTGATCCCGCGACGGCTGCTGCGCGAACCCGCTGGGTCCCGGGGCGACATCGCCGTGCATGGCCAGGCGCGCTGGGAAGATGGCTACTGGGACGTCACCCTGGTTCGCGACATGGATACCCGAAGCCCCCTGGACGACAAGGCATTTCGCGAGCAGGGCATCTACGACATCGGCATCGGTGTGCATCGCGATGCCACCGGCAGCCGCTGGCACTATGTCTCGCACCCCTACACCGTGGGCCTGGGACGCGATGCCGACTTCCAGGCAACGGCCTTCGAGGGGGGCTCGCCGGACTGGTCGTCTGGATGGTTCGAGATGACCCTGTTCTACCCCGGCCAGGTCGACTGGCCGCTGCTGATCAGCCGCGCCCATGCCGGCGCCGAGGATATCGCCGAGGGCACCCCGGTCCGTGCACGTCACAGCGAGAAACAGCTCGCCCTCTACGGGGTGGAGATGGAATTCAACGATGCCATCACTACCCGGTGGTGGGTGACCCTGATCGCCGGCCTGATCGCCATGCTTGGCGTCACCCTCGCACTGCTGCCCAACTTCCGCCCGACTCAAGGAGGTCGCTGACATGGCCGCCACACACCATATGCTGATCCACTTCCCGCTGGCCTTCTGGGCGCTGGCCACCCTGATGATCCTGTATGGGGCCGTGATGACCGGCCGGCTGGCCGAGCTCAGCCGCGCCACCCTGCTGCCGGTGCTGCTGCTCAGCCTGCTGGGGGCCCTGGCGGGCATTGTCAGCGGCTTCCTGATCTGGCCGATGGAGGCCAACCTCTCGAGCCCCCTGGCGCGCAACCATATCCTGATGGCGTTCTGGTCGCTGGGTGTCTTCACCATGCTTACCGTGCTGGTGTGGCGGGGAGGCGAGGCCGCCTTCGACGGCGCCCGCCGCTGGGCGCTGGTGATCCTGGCACTGATCGGAGGCCTGTTCTTCGCCACTGCCGGTACCCTGGGCGGCCACCTGCTGGGCTCCTCCACCGCCTTCTCGCTGCTCATCGAGCTGCTCGGCTGGGAGGTCTACACCACCTTCTACAGCCCCCTCTGGGTCGTTGCCATCATGGTGCTCATCGGCCTGGCCCTGGGGGCACTCGGCATCATGAACCGGCGCAGAGCCGGCTGACAGCTGCACCATTCCCGACCCCGAAACGCAAGCGACCCCGCCATCTGGCGGGGTCGCTTGCGTTGACACACTGCAGCGTCGGGCTATTCGAAGCTGAAGCGCGGCTCGGGGGCCTCGGGCAGCAGGGCCGCACAGGCACGCACCCGCTCCATCAGCACCTCATGGGTCGGGGCCACCAGGTTGACGTGAGCCAGCTTGCGCCCGGGGCGCTCGCTCTTGTCGTAGCGGTGCAGGTGGGCGTCTGGCAGGGCGAGGATCGCCGCCGGGTCGCCCTCACGGCCGATCACGTTGACCATGCAGGTGGGCATACGCGCCGAGGTATCGCCCAGCGGCAGCCCCTGGATGGCGCGCAGGTGGTTCTCGAACTGGCTGGTCACCGCGCCGTCCATGGTCCAGTGGCCGGAGTTGTGCACCCGCGGCGCCATCTCGTTGGCCAGCAGGCTGCCGTCGGCACACTGGAAGAGCTCCAGCGTCAGCACCCCCACATAGTCGAGCTCGTCGAGCAGCGCGCGGATATAGCCGTCGGCGGTCTGCTGGACGCTGTCGTCCAGATCCGGCATGGGCGCCACGGAGTAGCGCAGGATGCCATCCACATGCTGGTTCTCGGCCATGGGGTAGAAGACCACCTCGCCGTCGCGGCCGCGCACGGCGATGATCGACACCTCGCGCACGAACTCCACGAAGGACTCCACGATCAGCCGCGGATGGCCGATGGCGCGCCAGGCTTCCGCCGCCTCGTCGGGGTCGCGGATCACTGCCTGGCCCTTGCCGTCGTAGCCCTCAGTGACCGACTTGGCCACCACCGGGCAACCCAGTTCCCGGGCCGCGGCCGCAAGCTCGTCGGCATGTTCCACCAGGCGGTAGGCCGGGGTGGGAATGCCCAGGCGGTCGAACAGCGCCTTCTCCTCGGCGCGGTTCTGGCAGACGCGGATCGCCTCGCTGGACGGGTAGACCGGCCTGACCTCCTCGATAGCCTGGACCAGCGACACCGGCAGGTGCTCGAACTCATAGGTCACGAGGTCTACCTTATCCAGAAAGGCGTCGAGGTGCCTGCGATCCGTATCTATCATCACGTCCCCGATGCCGGCACTGGGGTGGCCGGTGGTATCGAGGAAGGTGAAGCGATTGGCCAGGGGGTAGCCGGCCAGGGCCAGCATGCGGCCCAGCTGGCCGGCGCCGAGAACGCCGATATTCATGATTTTTTCCACGACCATCACCTCACTCGCTGTCGGGACGGGGATCGGGATTGTCGAGCACCGCCTGGGTCTGCTCGGCCCGGAACGCCTCCACGGCGGCGCGCACTCTCTCATCCTGCAGGCCGACGATCTGGGCGGCCAGCAAGCCGGCGTTGGTGGCACCGGCCTTGCCGATGGCCAGGGTGCCCACGGCGATACCGCCGGGCATCTGGACGATGGAGAGCAGGGAATCCAGGCCCTTGAGCGCCTTGGACTCCACCGGCACGCCGAGCACGGGCAGCGCAGTCTGGGAAGCTACCATGCCCGGCAGATGGGCGGCGCCGCCGGCGCCGGCCACGATCACCTGAAGACCTCGGTTGGCGGCGGATCTCGCGTAGTCGAAGAGCAGGTCCGGGGTGCGATGGGCGGAAACCACGCGGGTCTCGCAGGGCACGCCCAGACGCTCGAGCATCGCCACGGCGTGTTCCATCACCGGCCAGTCGGACTTCGACCCCATGATCACACCAACCTTCGGCGACTGTTCGGACTGCATGGACTGCTCCTCGGCAACTGCCTGGGTAAAGGAAAGCCGCACATTCTAGCGGCGCGGCTGCTCCGCGTCACCTTGACCACCCGGGCAGGCTAGCGGACCTTGCGGCGGAATGGCCTAGCGCACTAACGCACTTCTGCCGCCTCGCGCCGGCTGGCCAGCCAGTTGCCGACGATCACCGCCAGCATCACGGCGGCCCCGGCCGCTTCCACCGTGAAGTTCGGGTAGAAGACCGCCACGATGGCCGGCAGCAGCACCACGCGCAGCGGCCAGGCCAGGCGGACGAAGAGATAACCCTCCAGGGCAGTGGCAAAGGCCGCCAGCGCCAGGAAGCCGGTCAACGCGGTCCACACCACCACCAGCGGCGGGCCGCCCATGATGAGCTCCGGGTTGTAGACCATGAACAGCGGTATCAGGTAGAGCCCCTTGGCGAACTTCCACGCCTGGAAGCCGGTTTCCATGGGTTTGCTGCCGGCGATCGCCGCCCCGGCGAAGCCGGCCAGCGCTATCGGCGGCGTCACGTTGGAGTCCTGGGAGTACCAGAACACCACCAGATGGGCGATCAGCAGCGGGATACCGAACTCGGCGGTGAGCGCCGGGCCCACCAGCACGATCAGCACGATGTAGCTGGCGGTCACCGGCAGGCCCATGCCCAGCACCAGGCTGGCCAGCAGCACCATGATCAGGGCCAGCAGCAGATTACCCCCGGAGAAGGCCAGCATCATCGCCGAGAACTTCAGCCCCAGTCCGGTCAGCCCCACCACCCCGACGATGATGCCGGCCACCGCGCAGGCCATGGAGACCGCCACGGCGTTGCGCGCGCCGAGGGCCAGGCCCTGCACCAGCTTATGCCAGCCGGCCCACAGCGCCTCGCCGATGCCTGCAGGGGTGACGGGCTGGCCCTGGCGCGGGGCGACAAACAGGAACCACACCAGAAAGCGCAGCACCGCCACCGCCAGCATGGTCACAACCGCGTAGTAGCCCACCCGCATCGGCGACATGTTCATCACCAGCAGCCAGACCAGCACCCCCAGCGGCAGCAGGAAGTGCCAGCCCTGGCGCATCACATCGCGCATCTGCGGCAGCTCGCTTTTGGCCATGCCCTGCATGCCCTGTTTCAGGGCGATGATATGCACGAAGAGGTAGACGGTGCCGAAGTACATCATGGCCGGCACGATGCTGACCTTGACCACTTCCAGGTAGGGCATCCGGGTGTACTCGGCGATCAGAAAGGCGCCCGCCCCCATCAGTGGCGGCATGATCTGGCCGCCGGTGGAGGCCGCTGCCTCGATGCCGCCCGCCTGCTTGGGCTTGTAGCCCAGCCGCTTCATGAGCGGGATGGTGAAGGCGCCGGTGGTCACCACGTTGGCGATGGCGCTGCCGGAGATCGAGCCCATGCCCGCGGAGGCGATGACCGCCGCCTTGGCGGGGCCGCCCCGCTGGCGGCCGGTGGCCGCGTAGGCCATGTCGATGAAGAACTTGCCGGCGCCGGTGATCTCCAGGAAGGCGCCGAACAGGACAAAGATGAAGATATAGGTCGCGGCCACGCCCAGCGGCAGGCCGAAGATCCCCTCCTGCCCCAGGTAGAGCTGGCCCACCACGCGGTCGATATTGTAGCCGCGGTGTTCCAGAATGCCGGGGAGGAACTGCCCCAGCCAGGGCAGTTCGCCCCGGGGGCCGGCAAAGGCGTAGAGGATGGCGATCAGGCCGATGATCGTCATGCCCAGGCCCACCGACCGGCGTGCCGCCTCCAGCACGGTCACCACGGCGATACAGCCCACCACGATGTCGGTCTGGCTCCAGAACCCGGCGCGCCCGAAGATCTCGTCCAGGTAGATCACCAGATAGCCCCCGGTCAGCAGAGCCCCGGCGAGGAACAGGCAGTCGATGGCCCAGCCCAGCACACCGCGACGGCGCCGCGGGCCGAACACCGGAAACATCAGGAAGGCCAGCAGCATGATCAGCATCAGGTGGATGCTGCGCTGGTAGAAGAGCCCAAGGGGCTGGATGCCGGCAGAGTAAAGCTGGAACAGCGACAGTCCCACCGCCACCAGAGTGATCAGCCACAGCACCGGCCGGGCATGGTTTGCCTGGCTACCGGGGACAATGGGTGTGTTGCCCGAATCGCTCATTGTGTTTATCTCGAAGGGTCGTATTTCAGTCCGGCAGGGTCAGGCGAAGAGTGACCAGGCGGTTGGCGGCCAGGCGGCTCAGGCTGATGCGCTCATCATCGACCACCAAGCGGTGATCCACTCGCAGGCTCCCCACCCTCAGGCGATAGGCGTTGCCAGGAACCGGCTCGTCGATTGCCTCGATCCAGTATCCGCCCTCGCCGTCGGAGACCTGTCGACCTCGGCCGGGGATATGGTCGAGTCCCGCGGCGAAGTCGGGCAAATGGCTGCGCTCGAGCACCATGCGGCCGCCCCGATGGCGGTAGCAGTCGAGCACCGCGAAGCCTTCCACCGAGTGGTTCCACTCCAGGCACCAGCCCTCACCCTCGGGCATCGGCAGCGCAACGATCCGGCGGCCGTCGTCGGCATGCACCTCCAGGAAACCCTCCGCGGCCAGCGCCGGAAACGGCAACAGCAGGCACAGCAGCAAAACCGCCGGCACGGGCGCGCGGCGGCTTGCGGTCAGGATGGCGGCATGCATAGAGGCGCCCGGCCCGGTCGGATTACTGGCGCTGGTGGTCCTGGACCTCGGCACCGACCTCCTCGTAGTAGCGCAGGGCGCCGTCATGGAAGGGGATCGGCGTGGAATCGATGCTGAACTCCACGGTGGTGTCGTTGGCCGCCGGATGCACCGCGATCAGCTGGTCGGTGTGCTCGAACAGCAGCTTGGTGATCTGATAGGCCAGCTCCTCGTCCATCTCGCTGCTCACCGCCAGCACGTTGGGGATGCTGATGGTATGGACGGCCTCGTCCATGCCGTCGTAGAGGCCGGCGCGCAGTTCATAGGGAGCGAAGACCGGCTCCGCCTCGCGGGCGTTAGCGACCTCTTCCTCGCTCAGCCCCACCAGGCGGATGTCGCGAGTGGTGGCCAGGTTGAGGATCGAACTGGTGGGCGGCCCCACGCTCCAGAAGCCGGCCTCGATGTCACCGTCGCGGATGGCATCGGCGGTCTCGTTGAAATTGAGCCGCTGGGGCGTGAAGTCGTCATAGCTGATGCCGTTGGCCTCAAGCAGGGCGCGGGCATTGAGCTCGGTGCCGCTGCCCGGCGCACCCACGGAGACACGCTTGCCCTTGAGGTCCTGAAGGGTCTCGACACCGGAACCGGCCAGGGTCACCAGCTGCACGGCGTTGGGGTAGACCGAGGCCAGGGCGCGGATGTTGTCGAGCTGACGCCCTTCGAAGTCGCCGGTACCGTTATGGGCCTGGTAGACGGTATCGGCCAGCGCCAGCGCCAGGTCGGAATCGCCGCGCCAGACCAGGCCCATGTTCTCCACCGAGGCCCCGGTGACCTCGGCCACGGCGCTCGCGCCCTCGATCTGATTGTTGATCAGCTCGGCCAGGCCGCCGCCGAGGGGGTAGTAGACGCCACCGGTGCCACCGGTGGCGATGGAGAGCTGCTGGGCCGCGGCCAGCGGGGCCGTGGCGAGTAGCGAGGCAACGACGGCGTACTTCATGGCTTTCATGGCAATCCTCCGGGCTGAAACCCGATTATCTTGTAAAGTTGTTATCGGCGCGGGAAGTCGTCGCGCTCGTCGAAACGCTAGCACGCCCCATGCGTGAGAGGCCAATGGCCGTATTTCTACGTTCCCGGAGTTAATTGACCATTCCACCAGGACGTTTGGGGCGCCACAGGCTCGCAACTGAGCCCTACGCCCCAACCCTCTACCCCGGCCCCTGGCCTCACTCCTCCACCATCGTCTTCACCTGCTCGACGATATGGGCCCCGATGGGGATGGCGGAGGTGGCCGCGGGCGACGGGGCATTGCCCACATTGAGGGTACGACGAGTGTTGACGAACAGGAAATCATCCACCAGCTTGCCGTCGCGGGAAACTGCCTGGGCGCGCACCCCGGCCGGATAGGGCTCGAGATCCTCAAGGACCAAGCTCGGGCAGTACTTGCGCACCAGCTCGAGATACC
>PWIZ01000088.1 GCA_003560175.1 Halomonas sp.
CCCTCGGCGATGGCCCGGGCCGCCTTGCGGTGGCTCTCCAGGGCGAAACGGTCCACCGCCTCCCGGGTCAGGCCGTGGCGGCTGGCGATGTTCTCGGCGGTGCAGCCCATATGGCCGCTGCCGAAGGGGTCGCTGAGGATGCCCAGGGTCAGGTCGGTGACCGAGGCGTGGCCCATGCGCAGGCCGGAGCGCGCCTGGGGCGGCAGCAGGTAGGCGCCGCGGCTCATGGATTCGGCGCCGCCGGCAAGTGCCAGGCGGCTGTCGCCCAGGGTGATCTGCTGGGCGGCGGAGAGCAATGCCTGCACCCCGGAACCGCATAGCCGGTTGACGTTGAAGGCGCCGGCCTCGTCGGGCACCCCGGCCTCCCGGGCGATGTGTCGCGCCAGGTAAGCGTCCTTCGGGTCGGTGGTGATGATATGGCCGTAGACGGCGTGATCGATGGCCTCGGCCTCGATCCCGGCGCGCTTGAGTGCCTCCCGGGCGGTGACGGTGCCGAGCTCATGGGGCGCAAGGCCCGCCAGACTGCCGCCGAAGGCACCGATGGCAGTGCGGGCGCCGCCCAGAATGACAACGGAATCAAGATGCATGGGGGTCTCCAGTGTCAGGCCTTGCCCAGCAGTGAGCGGGCGACGACTTCCTTCATGATCTCCGAGGTGCCGGCATAGATGGTCTGCACCCGGGCATCCAAGTAGAAGCGTGAGATGGGGTATTCGCAGGTATAGCCGTAGCCGCCGAACAGCTGCAGGCAGGTGTTGGCGGTGGCGCACTGCATCTCGGTGAGACGCAGCTTGAGGATCGCCGCTTCTGTGGGGCCCATGGCGCCCTGGCGATACTGGGCCATGCACTTCTCGAGGTAGGCGCGCCCCAGCTCGATGTCCGACTGGACCTCGGCCAGGGTGAAGCGGGTGTTCTGGAAGTCGCCCACCCGCTGGCCGAAGGCGCGGCGCTCCTTGACGTACTCCAGGGTCAGCGCCAGGGCCCCCTCCATGGCGCCCAGCGCCTGGGCGCCGACGCCGAGGCGCTCCCGGGGCAACTCCTGCATCAGATAGGCGAAGCCCTGGCCCGCCTCGCCGAGCAGCGCATCGGCGGGCAGCTGGATGCCATCGAAGAAGAGCTCGGCGGTATCGCTGGCGTGCTGGCCGATCTTCTTGATCGGCTGGCCGCGAGAAAAGCCGGGCAGGGAAGTGTCGACGAGAAACAGCGAGACCCCCTTGGCGCCGGCCTGGGGGTCCGTCTTGGCGCAGACGATCACCATGTCGGCCACCTGGCCGTTGGTGATGAAGAGCTTGCTGCCGTCCAGCCGCCAGCCGCTCTCGGTGCGCCGGGCGCGGCTCTTCATGGCGGCCAGGTCGCTGCCGGCGCCGGGCTCGGTCATGGCGATGGCGCCGATCGCCTCGCCGCGGGCCATGGGGGGCAGCCAGCGCTGCTGCTGTGCCGGGGTGGCGATATGCAGCAGGTAGGGCATGACGATGTTGGCGTGGATGTTGTAGGCGCTGGCCAGGCCGCCGAATCCTTGCCGGGAGATCTCCTCCACGGCGAGCTGGGTGATGGCGAAATCGGCGCCGGCGCCGCCCAGCGGCTCCGGCATGTCGATGCCCAGCAGCCCCGCCTCGCCCAGGCGCTGCCACAGCGTGCGGGGCATCTCGCCGGCCGTCTCCCAGGCGTCGTAGTGGGGGGCCACCTCCTGCTCGAGAAATCGGCAGATCATGTCGTGGAACAGCGGGGTCAGTTCGTCCTGAGGAGTGCCTTGACTCACGGGTTAAGCTCCTTGCGCAGGTGTCGCTTGAGAATCTTGCCGGCGGTGCTCTTGGGCAGAGCGTCGGCGAAGAGCACGCGCTTGGGCACCTTGTAGGGGGCCATCACCTCGCGGGCGTGCTCGATCAGCGCCTCCTCGCTGACTTCTTGTCCTTCCTTGAGCACCACCACGGCGGTGATCGCCTCGATCCACTTCTCGTCGGGCAGGCCGATCACTGCCACCTCGGAGACTGCGGGGTGCTGGAAGAGCCCCTCCTCCACCTCGCGGCTGGCCACCACCACGCCGCCGGTATTGATGACGTCCTTGATGCGGTCGACGATGAAGAGATAGCCCGCCTCGTCGAAGTAGCCCACGTCGCCGGAGTGGAACCAGCCGCCGAGGAAGGCCTCTTCGGTCATCTCCGGCTTGTCCCAGTAGCCGGTGAGCAGCTGGGGCGAGCGGTGGACGATCTCGCCGTGCTCGCCGGGGGCGACATCGTTCATCTCGGCGTCGACGATGCGGGTCTCCACGGTGAGGATGGGGCGGCCCGCCGAGGCCGGCCGGGCGTCGTGCTCCTCGGGGCGCAGCACCGTGGCCAGGGGGGCGATCTCGCTCTGGCCGTAGCAGTTGTAGAGCCCCACCCCGGGGATGCGCTGGCGCAGCTCCTCCAGCACCGGCACCGGCATGATGGAGGCGCCGTAGTAGGCCTTCTTCAGGCGGCTCAGATCGGAGCGCTCGAAGTCGGGGTGGCGCAGCAGGCTGATCCAGACC
>PWIZ01000022.1 GCA_003560175.1 Halomonas sp.
AGGATGATGCCCTGGTCGCCTCAGGCATCCGGGCAGGCCTGACCGTTCACGACTTCGTGGTCGACCATGTGGAGACCCTGGCCGAGGCGCGCAGCGCTATGGAGGCCGTCTCCAGCGACGTCGTGATCCTCGACCGCGGGCTACCGGACGGCGATGGCCTGGCGCTGCTCGAGGAGTGGCGCGCCGCCAGCATCAACACCCCCGTGCTGGTGCTGACCGCTCGTGACACTGTTCCGGATCGCGTGGCAGGCCTGCACGGCGGAGCGGATGACTACCTGACCAAGCCCTTCGACCTTGACGAACTGGTGGCCAGGCTGCAGGCCCTGCTGCGCCGTGCCGCCGGGCGTCCGCGTACCCTGGTCGAGCACGGGCCGCTGTGCTTGGATCCGGTGGCACGGGAGGTGAGCGTGGACGGCCGGCCCGTGGCGCTGTCGCGCCGCGAGCTGGTGCTGCTGGAGACCTTCCTTCAATCGCCGCGCAGCGTACTCTCCGCCGACCAGCTCAAGGACAGCCTTTACGGCATGAACGATGAGGTCGAGAGCAATGCGCTCAACGTGCATATCCATCACCTGCGTCGCAAGCTCGGCAGCCGAGTGATCGAGACCGTGCGCGGGCTGGGCTACCGGCTCGGCAAGACCTCGGCGGTGGTGGTCTCGGCGGACGACGAGGTTCGGTGATGAGTCTACGTACGCGGCTGCTGCTGACCCTGGGGCTGACCCTGGCGCTGCTCTGGAGCCTGGCCGCGGCCTGGCTGATGCGTGACCTCGAGGAGCAGTTCGTCGCCACCCTCGATCAGCGCCTGGCGCAGTCGGCGCGCATGGTGGCCGGTCTGATGGCCCAGCTTCCCGAGGACGTGTGGCTCCAGGCCGACCGGCGGGCGCTGTCGATTCCGCCCATCGAGGGGCTGGCCTGCCAGGTGCATTCGCCCCGCGGCGAGATCATGGCGCGCACTCACACCGACCTGGAAACCATCCTGGCACCGGGTGAGCGCGGCCATGCCTACCGCGAGGAGGGCGGGGTTACCTGGCGGGTATTCACCTATGAGCGCGGCGGCCTGACGATCACCACCGCCGATCGCATGGATGAGCGTGACCAGCTGCTGGCAGGCGTCTTCAGGGCGGCGGTGGTGCCCTTCGCCGTGGCGCTTCTGGGCAGCATGGTGGCGCTCTGGCTGGGCGTGCTGCGCGGTCTGGCACCCCTTAGCCGCCTGCGCGACTCCCTGGGACGTCGCCATCCGGATGCCCTGGCGCCGGTGGCCACTTACGGGGTGCCGGTGGAGCTGCGTCCGCTGATCGAGACGCTCAACAGTCTGTTGGCGCGGATCCAGCAGGCCATCGTGCGCGAGCAGCGCTTCACCAGCGATGCCGCCCATGAGCTGAAGACGCCGCTCACCGCCATCAAGACCCATCTGCAGGTGGCGCGCCGGGTGGAGGGAGACGCTGCCCGTCAGTCGCTGGCCTACGCGGAGGAGGGCGTGGGGCGGCTGGCGCGCATCCTCGACCAGCTGCTGATGCTGGCAAGGGTGGAGGGCCGTGTGCTGTTCGAGGACGGCGAGCAGAGCCAAGTGGCCGACGTGGTCGAATTGGCCCTGCGCGATACCGGGGTGGGGTCGGAGCGCTTCGTTCTTCCCGAGGCGTGGCCCGAGGTGGAGCTGGCGCTGCCGAGGGAGCTGGCCATCACCGCGCTGCGCAATCTGGTCGACAACGCCCTGCGACACGGTGGCGAGAGTGAGTCGGTGACCGTGACTGCCCGTCTGGACGAGGCGGCCGGTGAGCTGACCTTCCGGGTGCGTGACCGGGGGGCGGGGGTGGACGACAGAGCGCTCGCCCAGATGTCCCAGCGTTTCTGGCGAGCCAGCAAGCAGCGTGGCAGCGGCCTGGGGCTGGCCATCGTGATGGCCATCGCCGAGCGCTTTGCCGGCCGGCTGGATTTTGCCCGCCCCGATGGGGCCGGGCTGGAGGCTTGCCTGACCTTTCCGGTCAAGGCGGGTCGTTGAACTGCCCTTAAAAGGGTCGATGACATATAAAGGGGAAGCCACATGACCAGCAAGAGGATCTCGGGCGGGCTCGGCCTGCTGCTGGGCGTCGGCCTGGCCGCCGGTCAGGCCATGGCGCTGGAAGGCGACGCTGAGCGCGGCCAGGCGGCCGCAGGAACCTGCGTGGCCTGCCACCAGGCCGACGGTAGCGGCATGAACGTGCCCGGCGGGGAGTCCTGGCCGCGCCTGGCCGGGATGGACGCCGACTACATCGCCAAGCAGCTGCACGACTTCAAGGAGGGGCGCCGCCACAATGCCAGCATGCTTGCCTTCGCCAATATGCTCGACGACCAGCAGATCGTCGACGTGGCGGTCTACTACAGCCAGATGCCGGTGACTGCCGCCCAGGGCGGCGATGTCGATGATGACCTGCTGGCCCGCGGCGAACAGCTCGCCCTGCGCGGCGACTGGGACGAGTACATCGTCTCCTGCAAGAGCTGCCACGGCCCGCGCAACGAGGGCGCCGGCAGCCATTTTCCAGGCATCAGCAGTCAGCACGCCGGCTACATCGAGAGCCAGCTGCGGGCCTGGCAGGCTGACGAGCGCAGCAACGACCCGCAGAACCTGATGGGGGCCGTGGCCAAGCGCATGAGCGACGAGGACATTCGCGCCGTTTCCGCCTGGCTGGCCAGCCAGTCCGTGGCGTCCGAGTAAGGGGAGCAGATCATGAAGCAACACAGGACAATCCTGGGCAGGACCACCCTGGCCTTGACCAGCGCCACCCTGGTCGCCGGCGTCAGCCTGGCCGTCAGCGCCGAAACTCTGCACCCGGCGGTCGAGACGCTGGTGGGGTTGGGTTACCCGGCGCCTCAGGAGGGCGAGCTGGTCCATATTCCGCCCACCATGGCGGATCTCGAGGCCTCCGACCTGCACCCGGAGACCAAGCAGGTCATCCGTCGCGGCTATGACCTTTTCACCAACACCCAGCAGCTGCGCGGCGAGAATGTCTACAACGACATGAACTGCTCGAGCTGCCACCTGGGAGAGGGTCGCCAGCCGTTCAGTGCGCCGGTGTGGGCCGCGGCTGTCACCCTGCCCAACTACCGCGGCAAGAACGACCACGTCAACAACCTGGAGGAGCGCATCGCCGGCTGCTTCGCCTACTCCATGAACGGTACGCCGCCGGAGTACGGCAGCGACGACATGCTGGCACTGACCGCCTACCACCAGTGGCTGGCCAAGGGCGCCCCCGTGTACCCCGACCAGCCCATCTACGGTCGCGGTTTCCCGCCCCCCGAGCGTCCAGACGAGCTGAGCTACGAGAGCGGCGAGGCGCTCTATGTGGAGAACTGCGCCATCTGCCACAGCGAGGATGGCGCGGGGCTCTATCAGGATGGTGAATATATCTTCCCACCGCCCTGGGGGGATGGCTCCAACAACTGGGGGGCCGGCCTGGTGCGTGTCTTCACCGCCGCCGGTTTCATCAAGAACAACATGCCGCTTGGCCAGCCGATGTCGCTCTCCGACCAGGAGGCCTGGGACATCGCCTACTACATGAGCAGTCAGGAGCGCCCCCAGGATCCGCGCTATACCGGCGATGTGGCTGAGACCCTGGAGCGCTTCGGCCCGACCTTCCACCGCCACTCCCGCTACGGCCAGGAGGGGCCGGACGGCGAGGTCCTCGCCGACCACGCCAACTGGGGCGAGAAGGGCGACGAGGTCAAGCCGTGGAACGTCGGCCAGCCGCGCTTCGAGGAGCTGAAAGCCCAGTAGGAGCGCGATTTATCGCGCGAATGGCGCCGGAGGCGCCCCCGGCGGGGTTGCTTGCGTTACACAACGCCGCCCAGGAGCCCTTCGGTCTCCCTTCGCCGGGAGGAGCCCAGCTCCTACAAGTCAGTCAAGGACCAAAAAAGCGCCCCGCCCGGTCAACCCGGGCGGGGCGTCTCTTATTCGGGGCCGGCTGGTGCCGCTCAGGGGGCCTCGCCGCCCATGACCTCGATCATCCGTTCGGCGCTTGGCAGCCCCTGAACGCGGTCGACCCGCTCGCCGTCGCGGAACAGCGTGGAGGGAGTCGCGATCATGCCCAGCTCCTCGAACAGCTGATTATTGGCGTAGACCTGCTCCTCGATCTCGCGTGTCTGGGCGGTGGGAGCGGCCTCTTCGTCTCCGTCGCTGTGAGCGTGCAGCGCCGCGGTCGGGTCCTCGGCGGCGAGCAGGGTCGCGGCCTTGGCCGGGCTGTTGGAGGCGAGAATGCCCACCATGATATGGCGCAGTTGGACCTCGCCGGCCTCCACCCAGGGGCGTGCCGCTTGCCAGAACTGCCGGCAGTAGGGGCAGTTGGCGTCGGTGAAGGTATAGATCACTCGCGGCGCGTCGGCGTCGCCGTCCTGGATCCAGTGGCTCTGCTCCAGGCGCTCCCACACCTCGGCGTACTGGGCGGCGCGCACGTGCTCGTCCAGGGCGGCGTCGGAGAGGTCGTTGCCCTCGGCATCCACCAGGGTGCCGACGATGGCGTGCTCACCGTCCGGCGTCAGATAGATGGCTACCTCGCCGCTGGCGTAGCTGGCGGCATAGCCGGTCAGACCGCCAGGCGCCTCGAACTCGGCGTGAATCTGCAGCCCCTGAGCGCTGAGCGCCTGGACCGGTGCGGGCCAGTGCTCATCGGCCAGGGCCAGGCTCGGGATGGCCGCGGCCAGCGCCAGGGCGCCGGCGGGAATCAGGAAATGGGGGAGTCGCATGGTCGGGATTTTTCTCATGGTGACTGGTTCCGAGTGTCGCAGCCTGCCATAGCCTGGCAGGCAACGGATCAGCGCAGGCGGTCCAAACCGCGCTGCAGGGTGGCGCGTGACAGTTCGCCGAAGTGGGTGTCCACCAAGTTACCCTCTGCGTTGTAGTAGAGGGTGGTCGGCATGGCCATGGCGCCGGTGGCGTCGCCCAGGGCGTTGTGGGCATCGAGCACCACGTTTTCCAGGGTCAAGGACTCGTGATCGAGGAAGCGGTTCACCAGGGCGACGTCTTCGCCCTGGTTGACGAACACGAAGGTGATGTCGCGCTCCTCCTGCTGGGCCTGCTCGAATACCGGCATCTCACGGCGGCAGGGCGGGCACCAGGTGGCCCACAGGTTGACGACCATGGGCTGTGCGTCGCGCGCGGCCAGGGCCGGCAGGTCTACGGGCTCGCCCGCGAGAGTGGCGAGGGGGATATCCGGCATGGGGCGGCTCTGGCTCTCGAGCAGCATCAGGGGGCCAGCGGTGAGCCCCCAGGTAATAGCGCCGGCGAGCAGGGCGCCAGCCAGCGCCGTGCGCTGGGCCGGCGCCTTCCACAGGCGCCAGGCGGCGTAGCCCAGACCCGCCAGCAGGCCACCCAGCGGGTCGAAGCCGCCGTCGCGGATGTCCAGCAGGGAGAGCGGGCCGTCGTAGCTGCCCCAGTAGCGCGCCACGAACAGCAGGCGGGCGCCGACCAGGGCGACCAGCAGCAGGGTGAAGAGCGTGTCGGCGGTGGGTGTTCGGTGGCGTCGCCCGATCAGCGCCCCGGCGAGCAGGGCGATGCCGAAGGCCAGGATGATCAGCAGCTGGCCGATAGAAAAGCCCAGCGGGCCGACCGCGATGCTCTGGTTCAGTCCGTACATGGGGGTACTCCGTGTGGATCGAGGTGTCCGGGTGGTGGCAGCGTCGCCGGGAGTGAGGGTGGCAGTCGTGGATTAGCGGGGTATTATCCTTCATGCCGCAGCGGCGGCGTGGGGCGTTATGTCGCAAGGTCGTTCCACCCGCTGGAAAGTAGGATAGCGAGACGCTCTCACCTGCCACTCTTTTCTATAAGGAACCTCTCCCATGGCTCATTTCGCCCTGTCTTCCCTTCGCTGTGCCCTTGCCGGTATGGCACTGGCGCTGGCCAGCCAGAGTGTGCTGGCTCAGCCTCTGTCGGTCGAGAGCGCCCAGGTGCGAGCCGTGCCGCCGGTCTCCACCACCACGGCGGCTTTTATGGTGCTGCATAACCAGGGCGATAGCGACCTGGCGCTGGTCGATGCACAGTCGCCTGCTGCCGAGATCACCGAGCTGCACAACCATATCGACGTGGATGGGGTCATGCAGATGCGCCAGGTGCCGGAGATCCGGGTCCCCGCCGGCGGCAGCGCCAAACTGGCCCCGGGCGGTCTGCACCTGATGCTGATCGACCTGGTGGCGCCGCTCCACGAAGGTGACGAGGTCGAGATCACCCTGGTGCTCGACAGCGGCGAGCGAATGACTCTCGCCGTGCCGGTGCGGCGCATCGAGGTGATGGGCGGTGACATGTCCGGCCATGGTGGCGGTCACCAGGGGCACTGAGAGCTACGCTGGGCGGGGACGGTCGCAGTCGATACAATACGTTCACGTCTTACTCCCTCCAGCCCGGAACCCAGCCATGCACTGCCCCTTTTGCGGTACCCATGACACCAAGGTCACCGACTCGCGGCTGGTCGCCGAGGGGGATCAGGTGCGTCGTCGCCGCCAGTGTGTGGCCTGCGGTGAACGCTTCACCACCTACGAGACCGCCGAGCTGGTGATGCCCCGGGTGATAAAGGGTGACGGCTCCCGTGAATCCTTCGACGAGCAGAAGCTTCGCGCCGGCATGCTGCGTGCGCTGGAGAAGCGCCCGGTGAGTGCCGAATCCATCGAGGCGGCGGTGCAGCGCATCCGCCAGACTCTGCGGGCCCGTGGCGAGCGCGAGATCCACGCCCGCGATATCGGCGAGCAGGTGATGCTGGCCCTCAAGCGTCTCGATCAGGTCGCCTACATTCGCTTCGCCTCGGTCTACCGAAGTTTCCAAGATATCGACGAGTTCCGCGCCGAGATCGACCGTCTGGCTCAGGAACCCACCTTCGGCCCCGACGAGCCGCGCGGCTAGGTGTCGCATAGAAGGCGAATACCCCTGTAGGAGCGCGATTTATCGCGCGATAGGGCCGGTCAACCATCGCCGGATAAATCCGGCTCCTACATCGGGCTGGCGAGGTTCACTTGTTTATCGCGCGATATGGGCGGAAACCATCGCCGATATGTCGGACCACGGATAAATTCGGCTCCTGTATTTCCATCTAAGGCAAGGAATCCCATGGTCAAGCAGATCCCCGAAGCCTGGATGGCCCGGGCCCTTGAGCTGGCCCGTCGCGGCCTCTATACCACGGATCCCAATCCCCGCGTCGGCTGCGTGCTGGTCAAGGACCAGCGCCTGGTCGGCGAGGGCTTCCATGAGCGCGCCGGCGAGCCCCACGCCGAGGTCCATGCTCTGCGCCAGGCCGGCGAGGCCGCCCGCGGTGCCACCGCCTACGTGACTCTGGAGCCCTGCTCTCACCAGGGGCGCACTGGCCCCTGCGTCGTCGCCCTCGTCGCGGCCGGCGTGGCCCGGGTGGTGGTGGCCATGGCCGACCCCAATCCGGCGGTAGCCGGCCGTGGCCTCGCGCTGCTGCGCGAGGCCGGCATCGAGGTAGAGGTCGGTGTGCTCGAAGAGCAGGCCAGGGAGCTGAATCCCGGCTTTATCATGCGCATGGACCATGGCCGCTCCTTCGTGCGGCTGAAGATGGCCATGAGCCTCGATGGACGCACCGCCATGCGGTCCGGCGAGTCTCAGTGGATCACCGGCCCCCAGGCCCTTCGCGAGGTGCAGCGCCTGCGCGCCCGTTCCAGTGCGGTGCTGACCGGTGTGGAGTCGATCATCTTCGACAACTCGCGGCTCACGGTAAGGCCCGAGCAGGCCGAGCTCGACGGCGTCGAGCTGATCCCCGGCCGCCAGCCACTGCGGGTGGTGGTGGACACCCACCTGCGGCTGCCCGAGGCCGCCGCCTGCCTGACCGAGCCCGGCCGTACCCTGGTGGCCACCATCGAGGACCATGACTCGGAGCGACGAGCGAGGCTTGAGGGCGCCGGTGCCGAGGTGGTCGCCCTGCCGGCCGATGGCAACGGACGCGTCGACCTCCATGCCTTGCTTCGTCACCTGGCCGACGTTGAGCAGGCCAATGAGGTGCTGCTGGAGACCGGCGCCACCCTGGCCGGTGCTATGCTCGACGCGGGACTGGTGGACGAGATGCAGCTGTTCGTAGCGCCGACCCTGCTGGGCGGGGACGCCCGTCCGCTGTTCCAGCTCGCCGGCATCGAGACCATGGCCCAGCAGCGCGGACTCGAGATCCTTGATATCCGCGCCGTGGGCAACGACTGGCGCATCATTGCCCGGCCCAAGCGTCACACTAGGGTAGAAAAGTAGCGTGCAGCGACCTGCCACGTTACTCTGACGCCGTTTCGAGGCGGGGTGCCGCCTGTGGACGACGCCACTGTCGCCGTCTGCAGACGCCCGCCAAGCTGAATTTCTGGAGATCTCATGGTGAACTCAACTGCCGGTGGTCTGGCTCCCATCGAGGACCTGATCGAGGATATCCGCCAGGGCAAGATGGTGATCCTCATGGACGATGAGGATCGCGAAAACGAGGGCGACCTGATCATGGCCGCCGAGAAGGTGCAGGCTGAGCACATCAACTTCATGGCCCGTCACGGCCGTGGGCTGATCTGCCTGCCCATGACCCGTGAGCGCTGCGAGCGTCTCAACCTGCCGCTGATGGTCACCGACAACGGCTCGGGTTTCGCCACCAAGTTTACCGTTTCCATCGAGGCTGCCGAGGGCGTGACCACCGGCATCTCCGCGGCCGATCGTGCCCGCACCGTGCAGGCCGCTGTCACCCGGAATGCCAACGCCAGTGATATCGTCCAGCCGGGACATATCTTCCCGCTGATGGCCGAGCCCGGCGGCGTGCTGCGCCGCGCCGGTCACACCGAGGCCGCCTGCGATCTGTCTTCCCTGGCCGGCTTCGACCCCAGCGGTGTGATCTGCGAGATCATGAATGACGATGGCAGCATGGCACGCCGCCCGGAGCTCGAGCGCTTCGCCGCCGAGCACGGCCTGAAGATGGGCACCATCGCCGATCTGATCCACTACCGCATCCACAACGAGCAGACCGTGCAGCACGTGGAAGCCACGCCGGTCCACACCGCCTTCGGCGAGCTGACCCTGCACGTGTTCCGCGACAGCATACAGGGCGCGCACCACCTGGCGCTGGTCAAGGGGCGCCCCAGCCCCGAGACGCCGACCACGGTGCGCGTGCACCTGGCCGACGCCATGCGCGATCTGCTCTCCCTGCAGAAGGGGGAAAGCGCCCAGTGGAACTCCCACCGGGCCATCGCCGAGGTGGCGCGCGCCGAACGCGGTGTCTTCGTCCTGATCGACGACGGCCGGCCTCGCCAGGACCTGCGCGACTATCTGGACACCTTCCTGGAGCGCCGCCGGGCGCCGCGCACCAGCGACTCCGATGGCGCCGGCAACTACCTGACCATTGGTACCGGCTCGCAGATCCTGCTCCACCTGGGCGTGGGCAAGATGCGCCTGCTCAGCTCCCCCTGGAAGTTCTCGGCCCTCTCCGGCTTCGACCTGGAAGTGGTTGAGCGCCTGAGCCCGGAGGACATCGCTGAGGCCGCGCCCTCCGAGACCCACGGCGACTGACGCCGATTCCCCGACCATCGAGCGGGCGCGGCCATGGGTTGCGCCCCAGCATCATCAGGAAGGTAGACATGGAACCCATTTCTCAAGTGGAAGGCAGCTTCATTGACGTCGATGGCCGCTACGTCATCGTCGTGGGCCGTTTCAACCACCACGTGGTCGACAGCCTGGTGGAAGGCGCCGTCGACAGCCTGGTGCGCCATGGCGTGGCCGGTGAAAACATCGATATCGTCCACGTGCCGGGCGCCTGGGAACTGCCGCTGGCGGTCAAGAAGGTCCTCAGGGTAGCCCGCCCCGATGCGGTGATCGCGCTGGGCGCGGTCATTCGCGGCGGCACCCCCCACTTCGAGTACGTGGCCGGCAGCTGCAACTCGGCGCTGAGCACCCTGCAGCTCGAGTTCGAGACCCCCATCGCCAACGGCGTGCTCACCGTCAACTCCATCGAGCAGGCCATCGAGCGCTCCGGCACCAAGGCCGGCAACAAGGGCGCCGAGGCGGCCATGGCGGCCATGGAGATGGTTTCCCTGC
>PWIZ01000197.1 GCA_003560175.1 Halomonas sp.
CCGGCCGGACGGCCGGCCGCTTAAGGTGCCAGGGGTGCTGCCCAAGCTCAGCGCCACGCCGGGGCGCCTGGGCCACGGCGGCCCGGCGCTCGGCGCCCACACCGAGGAGGTGCTCGACGAATTGGGCATTGATGCAGATACACGGGCCAAACTGCGTGACGCTGGCATCATCTGATCCGCAACCGACGGTTTCCCCTGGTCTGCTGGCATCAGACTCGATCCGGCGTGCTAGTAGGCCAGGCTCTTCTGACGCGACTCGCCGACACCACTCACCACATAGTCCCGCGCCACCCCAATGTGGTAATCGATCGCCTCCCGGCAGCGCGCCGGCTCGCCGCTCGCCAGGGCGTCCAGCAGCAGGTGGTGGCAGTCGGCGATGGTGTCCGGGTCCTCGTGGGTCTTGGTGATGAGGGTGATGCACAGGCGCAGCTCGTGGGCCAGGTCATCGAAGCCCTTGAGCAGCCGGCGGTTGCCCACGGCGGCGATCATCATGCGGTGAAAGGCCAGATCCTCCTCGATGCGCCGGTTCTCGCTGCCGCTCGCCGCCGCCCGGCAGAGCACCTCCACCTGGCGGTGAAGGGCCAGAAGGGTCTCGGCCGAGCAGGCGTGGGCCAGGTGCTCCATGGCGTGGCGCTCCAGGCAGAGCCTGAGGTCGAAGATGTCCTCGAGCTCGCCCGCGTCCAGGGCTCTCACAAAGAACCCTCGCCGCGGCTGCGACACCAGCAGCCCTCGGCTCTCCAGCAGCCGAGCGGCCTCGCGGATCGGCGCCCGGCTGACCCCCAGCGACCGCGCCAGCCCCACCTCGGAGAGTCGCTCCCCCGGCGTGAAGCGCCCCACGATGATCGCCTCGGTGAGGTGGTCGGCGACCTGATCGACCAGATTGGGCGACCGGATCGCCTTGAACTCCTCACTCTGCGATTCGGACATCGATCCGCCCCCCGTGAAATTTGACCCAGACTGCGATCAGTATGGCCGACACTGCGGACTTGTCGACCGTCGATTGCCGACTGTCGACAGTTTGTCCGGGCACTGCTACGTTCAAACAAGTACGACTGACTCCCAAAACAACCGCAACAACTCGAGGGGACAGCACCATGAAGACACCACTGGCTATCGCCATCGCCGCGGCGGCGCTCGGCACCACGGCGATGTCCACCGCCGTCCTGGCCGACGAGCCCAAACATGGCGGCGTCATCAACACCATCATCCAGCCCGAACCGCCCGGCCTGGTGCTGGGCATGATCCAGAACGCCCCGACTCGCACCGTGGCCGGCAACATCTATGAGGGGCTGCTTCGCTACGATACCGACCTGGAGCCGATCCCCCAGCTGGCCGAATCCTGGGAGATCAGCGACGACGGTCTGACCTGGACCTTCCACCTGCGCGAGGGCGTCACCTGGCACGACGGGGAACCCTTCACCGCCGCCGACGTCGTCTTCTCCGCCGACGTTTTCCACCGCGAACTCAACCCCAGCGCTCGCGCCGTGCTGCAGCACGTGGAATCCATCGAGGCCACCGATGACCACACCGTGGTCTTCACCCTCGGGGAGACGTTCGGCCCCTTCCTGCTCTCCTTCGAGGCCGGCACCTTCACCATGGTGCCCCGGCACATCTACGAAGGGACCGACTTCCGCGACAACGAGGCCAACAGCCACCCCATCGGCACCGGCCCCTTCAAGTTCGATAACTGGGAACGGGGCACCGTGATCCAGCTGGTGCGCAACGACGACTACTACGAGGAGGGGCTGCCCTACCTCGACGGCGTCAACTGGCACGTCATTCCCGACGGCGCCTCCCGGGCCGTGGCCTTCGAACGCGGCACCGTCGACGTGCTGCCCAACGGCACCGTGGAGAACTTCGACATCCCCCGCATTTCGGCCATGGACAACGTCTGCATCACCGACGAGGGCAGCGAATATTTCAGCCCCTTCGCCATGCTGTGGATGAACAATCGTGAGGGCCCCACCGCTGACCAGCGCTTCCGCCAGGCGGTGATGTACGCCATGGACCGCGAGTTCGCCCGCGACGTGCTGTGGAACGAGCTGGGCAACGTGCCGCTCTCCGCCTTCGGCTCCAACGCCAGGTTCCAGAACGAGGAGCTGCCGCCCTATGATCACGACCCGGACCGCGCCCGCGAGCTCCTCGATGAGATGGGCTACGACGGCGAGGAGATCCGCCTGCTGCCGCTTCCCTACGGCGAGACCTGGACCCGCTGGGCCGAGGCGGTACAGCAGAACCTGCGGGAAGTGGGCGTGAACGTTCGCACTCAGGCCACCGATGTGGGCGGCTGGAACCAGCGTCTCTCCGAGTGGGACTATGACCTGGCCTTCACCTTCCTCTACCAGTATGGCGACCCGGCACTGGGCATCTCGCGCACTTATCTGTCGGACAACATCGAGCGTGGTTCGCCCTGGAACAACGTCGGGGGCTACGAGAATGAGCGCGTCGACGAGCTGTTCAACGCCGCGGCTACGGCCTTCCCGGACTCGGAGCGTGAAGCGCTCTACCACGAGGTCCAGGAGATCCTGCACGAGGATGTCCCGGTGGGCTGGCTGCTCGAACTGGGCTTCCCGACCCTCTATCGCTGCGACGTCAAGGACCTGGTGAACTCCAGCGTCGGCGTCAACGAGGGCTTCCGCGACGCCTGGCTCGACCGCTAAGGGGACGCCGCCGGCCGTGGATCACGGCCGGCATGTGTCACCCATTAGGGCTTCAACGAAGACGCGGGGCGGCTCTCCGATGCCGCCCCTCTGCCCGCCGAGGGATCCCCATGCTCTATGCCAGATTGATCCTGTCACGGCTCGCCAAGGCCGTGATCGTGCTGTTCCTGATCGTCATCTTCAACTTCTTCCTGATCCAGATGGCGCCGGGCGACCCCGCCGCCATCCTGGCCGGCGAGGCCGGTGCCACCGACGAGGAGTTCCTGCGCCAGCTGCGCGAGCGCTTCGGCCTCGACCAGCCCCTGTATGTCCAGCTGTGGCGCTATGTCTCGGGCGTCGCCATGCTCGACTTCGGTTTTTCCTACCGCCAGCAGATGCCGGTACTCGACCTGATCATGGCCCGCATGCCCGCCACCCTGCTGCTCACCGGCACCGCCTTCGTGCTCTCCCTGGTGATGGGGATCGTGGCCGGCTCTATGGCCGCCGCCCGGGTCAAGAAGCCCTCCGGCTCGATCATCATGGCGCTGGCCCTGATCTTCTATGCCACCCCGCTGTTCTGGGTAGCGCTGATGTCGGTGGTGCTGTTCTCGGTCTATCTCGACCTGCTGCCGGCCTACGGCATGTACACCGTCGGGGCCGGCCATACCGGCCTGGCCCTGGTGCTCGACGTCGGCAAGCATCTGATCCTGCCCGCCACGACGCTCGCGCTGTTCTTCATGGCCATCTACACCCGCATGACCCGTGCCTCGATGCTCGAAGCCAGCCAGCAGGACTTCGTCAAGACCGCCCGCGCCAAGGGGCTTTCGCCGCGAATCATCCAGCGACGCCACATCCTGCGCAATGCCCTGCTGCCGATCATCACCCTGGCCGGCCTGCAGGCCGGACAGATGGTCGGCGGTGCGATCCTCACCGAGACGGTGTTCGCCTGGCCCGGTATCGGCCGACTGATGTACGAGGCCCTCATGCAGCGTGACTACAACCTGCTGCTGGGCATCTTCTTCTTCTCGGCCGCCCTGGTGATCGTCTTCAACATCTTCACCGACCTGGTCTATCGCCTCGCCGATCCGCGCATCAAGGAGGGGTCATGAGCTTCTTCGCCCGCTTTGCCCAGAACCGCGGCGCCCTGGTGGGGCTGATCATCCTGCTGGCGATCATCCTGATGGCGATCCTGGCGCCGTTGATCTTTCCCGAATCACCCTGGCGCATGGTGCAGCGCCCCTTCCTGGCGCCCATGGAGGTGGAAGGCTTCTGGCTGGGCACCGATACCATGGGACGCAACGTGGCCGCCGGTATCATGCACGGCGCCTGGGTATCGCTGCTGATCGGCCTGGTCTCGACCACGGTGGCGCTGGCCATCGGCGTACCGCTGGGCGCCATCGCTGGCTACTACGGCGGCCTGATCGACGACGCCCTGATGCGCTTCACCGAGTTCTTCCAGACCATCCCCAACTTCGCCCTGGCCATCGTGCTGGTGGCGATCATGCAACCCAGCATCACCTCCATCGTGCTGGCCATCGCCCTGGTCAGCTGGCCACCGGTGGCGCGCCTGGTGCGCGCCGAGTTCATGTCACTGCGCAACCGCGAGTACGTCGAGGCGGCACGGCTGGTCGGCCAGACCAACACCACCATCATTCTGCGCCAGATACTGCCCAACACCCTGTCGCCGATCATCGTGCTCGCCTCGCTGATGGTGGCCACCGCCATCCTGCTGGAGTCTGCCCTCTCCTTCCTGGGCCTGGGCGACCCCAACGTGATGTCCTGGGGCTACATGATCGGCGCGGCGCGCACGGTGATCCGCCAGGCCTGGTGGCTGAGCTTCTTCCCGGGGCTGGCCATCCTCTTGACCGTGCTGGCCCTGAACCTGGTGGGCGAAGGCCTGGATGACGCCCTGAATCCGAAACTGAGCCGCGAGCGCTCGTGAGGAATGCCCATGACAGCTGAAGCGAATACCTCACCCGAGCCGGTGCTGAGCCTGCGCAACCTGACCATCGCCCTGCCCACGGGGGCCGACCGCGACCACGCCGTGGAGGAGGTCAGCTACGACGTCGCCCGCGGCGAGATCCTCTGCGTGGTGGGGGAGTCGGGCTCCGGGAAGTCCATGGCCGCCAACGCCGTGATGGGCCTGCTGCCCAAGGGCGTGCACCCGGTGGGCGGCCAGGCGATCTTCGACGGCCAGGACCTGCTCACCCTCACCGAGAAGCAGCACCGCAAGCTGCGCGGCCTGCGCATCGGCATGATCTTCCAGGAGCCGATGACCGCGCTGAATCCGCTGATGCGGGTGGGTGCCCAGATCGCCGAGGTCTTCGAGGCCCACGGCAAGCTGAGCGGTCGGGAACGCCAGGAGCAGGCGCTGGCCCTGCTCACCGAGGTGGGCATTCCCGACCCCGAGAAGGCGATCCGCGCCTACCCCTTCCAGCTCTCCGGCGGCCAGCGCCAGCGGGTGATGATCGCCATGGCCCTGGCTCTGGAGCCGGAGCTGTTGATCGCCGACGAGCCCACCACGGCGCTGGATGTCACCACCCAGGCCCAGATCCTCGAGCTGATCCGCGATCTTCAGGCGCGCCGGGGCATGTCGGTGATGTTCATCACCCACGACTTTGGCGTGGTCGCCGAGGTCGCCAATCGGGTCTGCGTGATGCGCCATGGCCGCATCGTCGAGCTCGGCGAGGCCGAGGAGGTGCTCAAGCATCCCCAGAACGACTACACCCGGGCGCTGATCGAGGCGATTCCCAGCAACGTGATCCCGGAGGCACGCGGGGCCGAGACCGACACCGCCCTGCTCGAGGTAGCCGGGCTCAACAAGGTGTTCCGCTCCAAGGGCGGACTCTTCAAGCCCGCTCGGGAGGTGCACGCACTGCAGGATGTCTCCTTTTCTCTGGTCAAGGGGGAAACCATCGGCATCGTCGGCGAATCGGGCTCCGGGAAATCGACGCTCGGACGCTGCGTGGTGCGCCTGGAGCGCCCGGACAGTGGCACCCTGAGCCTCTCCGGCACCGATTTCATGCACCTCAAGGGAGAGGGGCTGCGCCGCGAACGCCATCGGGTGCAGATGATCTTCCAGGATCCCTACGCTTCCTTGAATCCGCGCCACCGGGTGGGGTATGCCATCGCCCAGGGGCCGATCGCCAACGGCGTTCCGAAGGCCAAGGCCATGGCCCAGGCCAACGACCTCCTCGATCTCGTGGGGCTCGGGGGCACCGCCGACCGCTTCCCCCACGAGTTCTCCGGCGGCCAGCGCCAGCGCATCGGCATTGCCCGGGCCCTGGCCCTGAACCCGGAGCTGATCGTCGCCGACGAGGCGGTCTCGGCGCTGGACGTGTCGATCCAGGCGCAGATCCTCGAGCTCCTCGAGGATCTCAAGCAGAAACTGTCGCTGTCGCTGCTCTTCATCACCCACGACCTGCGGGTCGCAGCCCAGATCTGCGACCGCATCATCGTCATGCAGCACGGCCGCATCGTCGAGCAGGGCCCGGCCCGGGATGTCTTCCTGGCCCCCCAGGCGACCTATACCCGCGAACTGCTCGATGCCATCCCCGGTCGCGAGCATGAGCTCGCCGATGCCTGACAGGGGCCTGACAAGATGCCCGACAAGGAGACAAAGGAACGAATGGACGCCCTGCTGAAGGAGATTGTCGAGCGGATCGGCCCGGCCAATGTGCTGGTCGGTGACGACGTGACGGCACGCCGCGTCGACTGGCTCACCGGCGCGCCCTGCCGCGCCGGCGCCATCGTGCGCCCCGCCTCCACCGACGAGCTCGCCGCGGTGATGCGCGCCTGCCATGCCGCTCGCCAGCCGGTGGTCACCCACGGCGGCCTGACCGGGCTGGTGCATGGCGCCGAAGCCGCCCCGGAGGAGCTGGTCATCTCACTGGAACGGATGAGCGCCATCGAGGCGGTCGACCCCGTAGGTGGCACCCTGACCGCCCAGGCCGGCGCCCCGCTGCAACGCGTCCAGGAGGCGGCCGAGGCGGTCGGGCTGCAGTTCCCCCTCGACCTGGGGGCCCGGGGCAGCTGCACCATCGGCGGCAACATCGCCACCAACGCCGGCGGAATCCGCGTGATCCGCTACGGCATGATGCGCCAGCAGGTGCTGGGGCTGGAGGCCGTGCTCGCCGACGGCAGCGTGGTCAGCTCGCTCAACCACATGCTCAAGAACAACGCCGGCTTCGACCTCAAGCAGCTGTTTATCGGCAGCGAGGGGACCCTGGGTATCGTCACCCGCGCGGTGCTGCGCCTGCAGCCCCCCACCCCGGATGTGCAGACGGCGCTGGTCGCCTGCCCGAGCTTCTCGGCCTTGACCGGACTGCTCGGCCACATGGGCCGCGCTCTGGGCGGCAGCCTGGCGGCCTTCGAGGCGATGTGGCAGAGCCACTACCGCCTGCTCACCGAGGAGAGCGGCCGACACCCGCCCCCACTGGCGACCGACGCCCCCTTCTACGTGATCCTGGAGTCCCTGGGCACCGACCCGGACGCCCATGCGGCCCAGTTCTCCCGAGCCCTGGAGACGGCGCTGGAGGAGGGGTTGATCGATGACGCCGTGCTCGCCCAGTCGGCGCAGCAGCGCCACGGCATCTGGGCCATCCGCGAGGACATCGAGGGGCTGATCCAGGCACTCTCGCCGCTCTTCACCTTCGATGTCAGCCTGCCGATCACTGCCATGGAGCGCTACGTGGAGGATCTCGAGGCGGCGTTGCACCGGGCCTGGCCCGAAGGACGACTGGTGACCTTCGGCCACCTGGGCGACGGCAACCTGCACCTGTCGGTGGGCGTCGGTGCCAAGGACCCGGCGACCCGCGCCGCGGTGGAATCGCTCGTCTACACGCCGCTGGCCGAGCTAGGCGGCTCGGTCTCCGCCGAGCACGGCATCGGCCTGGAGAAGCGCGACTTCCTGTCGGTTTGCCGCACGCCGGAGGAGATCGCGCTGATGCACACCCTCAAGCAGGCGCTGGACCCGCTGGGGCTGCTCAACCGCCACAAGGTGCTGCCCCACGGGGCAGGCTGAGTGACCGGCATGCGCCTGTTGGCTCAGCGCTGGCGGCGGGCAACCGAGGCCCACCCGCTGCTCGGCACCGCGGCTCTGATTGCGGCCATCGGACTGTTCTGGGGCGGTAACTGGCCGGCGGTGCGGTTCATCCTGATGGATCTGCCGCCCTTCACGCTCCGCGCCATCGGCTTTTCGGGTGGGGCACTGATGCTGCTGGCCTGGGCCCGCTGGCGGCGACTGCCGCTGGGCGTGTCGGCCGCGGAGTGGCCCTGGCTTGCCATCACCGGGATATTCACCATCCTCGGCTTCAACCTGGCCACGGCCTTCGCCCAGCTCAATATGCCCACTTCTCAGGCGGCGATCATCGCCTTCACCATGCCTTGCTGGGCCCTGCTGCTGGCTCGATGGATTCTCGGTCAGCGCATCACGCGCCGCCAGTGGCTGGGGCTGGCAAGCGGCCAGGCGGGGCTGCTGGTGCTGCTCGGCCCCGCCGCACTGGAGGCTGGGCGCCAAGGGCTCGTCGGCCCGCTGCTGGCGCTGGGTGCCGCGCTCTCCTGGGCGCTGGGTACCGTGCTGATAAAACGGCGGGGCGAGTGGCAGACCCATCCCGCGGTCATTACGGGCTGGCAGTTCGCCCTCTGTGCCCTGCCCATGATTCTGATGATGGTCTGGCACGAGTCCCCGCCTCACCCTGCCACCTGGCAGAAGACCACCTGGCTGGCCCTGGGGTACCACCTGGTGTTCTCGATCGGGCTGGCCCAGATGCTGTGGTTCATGAACGTGAATCGGCTGAGCGTGGCCCAGGCCACCATCTCGACCCTGATCATCCCGACCGTTGGCGTCTCGAGCGCCATCCTGCTGCTCGGAGAGCCCCTCAGCATCACGGTCTTTATCGCCCTGCTGCTGACACTGGCGGCCGTGGCGATTGTCATGCTGTACAAACCCACGGCACCATAACCCACCACTTCCACGGGAGACTTCGATGCCGACCCTTCCCCCCCACCTGACCGGCGACGGTCCCCACAACCCCTTTCCCGGCGTGCGCGTGCTGGAGCGCCGTCTGGGTCGCGAGATCCCCCACCAGCTCGGCTCCAACGAGGGGCTCGACATGCCCCACCGTGCCCTGCGCGAGCACTTCGGCGACGCCATGGCCGCCCACGTCTACAGCTACGGCGACAGTGAGGCCCTGGGCATCCGCCGTCGCCTGGCCGAGCAGAAGGGCATCCCCCTGGAGGCGATGCTGGTGGACGCCGGCGCCGACAGCCTCATCGCGCTGGCCCTGCGCGCCGTCGCCGAACCCGGCGTGGCGGTGGTGAGCACCGCCGGCACCTACCCCACCTTCGGCTACTTCGCCCGCGGCCAGGGCTGCCGGCTGGTGGAGGTGCCCTATGACGAGGGCCCCGGCCGCCTGGCGCCCGACCTGGACGCCCTGGCCCGGGCCGCGCAGGACCACCGGGCTCGGCTGGTCTACCTGGCCAACCCCGACAATCCCGGCGGCCACCTGCATCGGGATGCCGACGTGCTGGCCCTGCGAGAGGCACTGCCCGACGACTGCTGGCTGCTGCTGGACGAGGCCTATTACGATTTCCGCGAGGACGCCGACGGCGAATTCGGCCGGCGGGTGCTGCCCGGGGTCATCCGCCTGCGCACCCTCTCCAAGGCCCATGGCCTGGCCGGCCTGAGGGTCGGCTACGCCATCGCCGAGCCGGCGACCCTTTCGGTGATGATGAAGGTGAGGATCCACTACGCGGTGTCGACCCTGACCCAGGCCGCCGCCGAGGTGGTGCTCGACCACCCCGACGAGGTCGACGCTCACGTGGCCGCGGTACGCGAACGCCGGGAGCGGCTGGCGGCGCAGTTCCGTGCCCTGGGCGCCGATGTGCTGCCGAGCAGCACCAATTTCGTCGGCATCCGGCTGGCCGATGCCGACCTGGCCGGGCGTGTCCACCAGGCACTGCTCGACGAGGGCAAGCTGATCGCCCGCCCCGCCGACCCGGCGCTGGGCCACGTGCTGCGCATCACCGCCGTGGAGGACGCCCTGATTCCCGGGCGACTGGCGACCCTCGAAGCGGCCCTCAAGCGCTAGCAAAACGGGAAAAGACGCGTCATATTGGCAACCATTAGCCTGCAAATGGAGAGATTGACATGGATGCCATGCGCCGCCATTCCCTGCTGATCATCATAGTCGGCGGCCTGGTGATCAGCCTGGCCATGGGCCTGCGTCACGGCTTCGGGCTGTTCCTCGAGCCCATGAGCTCGGAGCTGGGCTGGGGCCGCGGCGTCTTCGCCTTCGCCCTGGCGCTGCAGAACCTGCTGTGGGGGCTCTCCCAGCCCTTTGCCGGCG
>PWIZ01000131.1 GCA_003560175.1 Halomonas sp.
AGCCGAGCTGTCCCACCGTGGACCAGGCCACCACCTGCTTGAGCGAATCGGTCCTCCACGCCTTGAGCCCGCCCCATAGCACCGCCGACGCCCCCAGCATCCCCAGCACCCAGGCCGCCGTAACCGCCTCCGGCAGCAGCAGTCGCCACAGGGTGATCAGGATGAAGAAGGAGGCCTTGACCACTAGGGCGCCGTGCACGGCGCTGACCGGAGTCCAGGCGCTGGCGTGAACCGGCACCAGCCAGCCGTGCAGCGGAAAGATCGCCGCCTTGAGCAGCAGCCCCCCGGCCAGCAGCGCCATGCCGATGTGTGTCGTGGCATCGGGCACGGCCACCACGGCCAGACTGCTAAGCTCCAGGGTGCCCCAGGCGCCGAGCAGCAGCGCGACCCCCAGCAGCCAGGCCAGCGACCCCACCAGCGCATAGAGCAGATAGCGCAGGCCGGCGCGGATCGCCTCGGCCTTGCCGGGCAGCAGCATCATGCCCGCCGCGCACAGACCCATCAGCTCCAGCCCCACATAGAGCAGCAGCAGGTCGGCGGCCACCCAGATCAGCCCCAGAGCGAACGCCAGCCCGCCCATCAGCGGCCAGAAGCGGGCATGGGAGGCCTCGGCGGGCACCGCCACGCGGCGATGCCCCACAGCGTAGGCAGCACTGGCCAGCAGTACCAGCTGGGTCAACAGCAACAGCAGCGCCGCCAGGGCGTCCAGCCGCCAATGCAGTGAGAGCCCGCCCAGCGCCAGGCGACCCTGCAGCATCCCCTCCCCCACCCGGGGCAGCAGCCAGAGGGTCACCAGCGGCAGCGGCCCCGCGGCCAGTAGCACTCCGCGCATATGGCGCGGCGGTTTCAGCCAGGCCAGCAGACCCAGCGGCAGCGGGGCCACCAGCGCCAGCCACAGCAACAGGCTCGCGGCTGAATTCATGGGCCGGCCTCGGGCTCGAGGGTCACGCTCTCTTCCAGGGCATAGAGGCGGCGCAGCAGCAGCACGCCCAGCACCGAGCCGACCAGCGCCACTGCCAGCCCCACCAGAATCAATCCCTGTACCTCAGGGCCGGGGCCGGCGAGTCCGGCCAGCAGCAGGAAGACCCCGGAGCCAAGCACGTTGAAGGCCAGCAGCCGGCGCAGCAGGTGGCGATGATGGGCGAAGGCCCAGAGGCCCAGCGCCATCACCAGTAGAGCGAAGGGCACCAGGGTAAGCTCGGCCCCCCCATCGAGCGGCAGCCGCCCGGAACGCAGCAGCGCCGCCAGCGCCAGGCCGGCGAGCACCAGCCAGGCCAGGGCGGCGAGCCAGCGCACCGGTGCCTGACCGCCTCGCCGCGTCGTGGCATCCCGCTGTGGCAAACGCGGCACGTCGCCTGCCCGGCCCAGCGCATGCAGCAGAGAGGCGCCGGTGAGCAGCGCCCCCAGCAGCGCCTCGGCCACGGCCAGCCAGGGGGCGCCCAGCTGCCACCAGGTGAACGACATCACCAGGGCGAAGACGATGAACGCCAGGCAGGCGCGGCGCAGATGACGATCAAACAGGCAGCAACTCGCCAGTATGACCAGCAGGCCGCCCAGCGCCCAGGCGAATGGGGCTGTCACCGGCAGTCAGCAATCACCGCGGTTGGCGGCCTGCACAATGAGCGCTTCGCTACCCGACCCCTGCTGGAGGACAGTGCCGGCCTCATGGTAGAGGCAGACGAAGCGCGAGCAGGAGGTGCAGAAGGCCTTGTCGTCCGGGTTCTTGACTTGGGAGACACCCATCCGGTGGCTACCGCAGCTGGGGCAGGCAACCGGGAGGCGAAACTTTTCGGAGAGTCCGGACATTGCTCACTTGCTCCATGTCATGGCGGGCAGCACCCGCAGCGAGGAATCGTGACGCCCAACAGGCGCCATGCCACTGATGTCATAGGGGATGATCGTGACCGCTTCAAGGCCGGATTGCCAGGCATGCGGCTCATGCCCCTTTGTCACCCGCGCCGCCGGACTCCAGGTCCACGGGCCCGCAGATCCGGTTGCGCCCCTGATGCTTGGCCCGATAGAGGGCTTGGTCGGCTTTGCCCAGGGCGCGATCCAGGCTACCGTCGGGCGAAAGAATCGCTAGCCCCAGGCTGACCGTAAAGTGGATGATCACCCCATCCACCTCTAGGGTGATCTCCTCCACCGCCTGACGCAGGCGCTCGAGAATGGCCCAGGCCTCTTCGGGCGAGGTGTCCACCAGCAGCACCGCGAACTCCTCTCCGCCGATGCGGGAGAACAAGTCGTAGGGGCGCAGGCACTCACGGCAGGTAGCCGCGAAGTCCTCCAGAGCGAGATCGCCGACCGCATGGCCATAGGTATCGTTGAGGGCCTTGAAATGGTCGATGTCAAGCATCACCAGGGGCAAGGCCTCGTGGTGACGCAGGGCCCGTGCCTGAACCGCCGCCACCTGCTCGAAGAAGGCGCGGCGGTTCATCGCCCCGGTAAGCATATCGGTGCTGACCAAACGGCGGACCTTGAACTCCTCCTCCTTGCGCTCGCTCACCTCGATCAGCAGGCCATCCCACAGGGTGCTGCCATCGCGGCGCCGCTGAGGCCGGCCGCGGGCCTCGACCCAGCGCAGTCCGCCCGGCAGATCGAGGCGAATCTCCAGTTGGCAGGCCTCCAGACTCACCATCGACTGCGCCAGGGTCATCTCGAGCAGTTGACGATCCTCCCCCACAATCAGCTCGAGCAGCCGTTCGGTATCCGCCATGACCTGCTCCGGCGTCAGGCCTGTCAACTGCATGAGCCCCTCGCTTGCGTAGAGCAGCTCCAAGCGCCCGGCCGCATCCTGGTGCAGGCGGAAAATCGCCCCGGGCAGGCGCGCGACGGTATCACCGAGCCTGGCCAGCAGCTGGCGGTCGTGGAGCTCCCGCTCACGCATGCCGGTGACGTCATACTGGATCACCAGCAGCCTCAGCGGACCGGACGGCCGCTCATCCAGGAGCTGGATCATGGTGGTCTGATGGCGCAGAGTGCCATCGGCGCGCCGGCAGAGCAGCACGCCCTGCCAGGGCTGACGGGTCGTCAGGCAATGCTCCAGGGCAAGAGAAAAACCGCCGTGAAGTGGGTCGGCATCCAGCGTCACCGCCCGGCGGCCGAGGATCTGGTCGGGAGAGTGGCCGGCATGTCGTTCGAAGTCGGGATTGACCTGCAGCACCACCCCCTGCTCGTCGAGCAGCATGACCGCCCCTGGGTAGCGAGCCAGCAATAGCTCACCCAGGCCAGGAGCCACGCGTTCCTCCCCGCCCAGCCAGCGATGCCATGCCCGCCTGACTCTCTCCATATTCAAACCACGACACTCCCTGCGTCCAGTGAACGGGCCTCTCCGGGCCCGAGCTCCACCCTAACCCAGAACGCGTGATCGAACACCTGCGAGGGTCGCCAGAGCTACCCCGACACCCTTGTCGACTTAGAGCCCGAGCTTGTCCGCCACGTAGTCGGCGTCCTTGTCACCGCGCCCGGAAAGGTTGATCAGGATGTGCTCGTCGGGGGGCAGCTTGGGCGCCTCGCGCATGGCCCAGGCCACCGCGTGGGCGCTCTCCAGCGCCGGGATGATGCCCTCGACCCGCGACAGGGTCAGAAAGGCCTCCAGGCACTCGTCGTCACTGGCACTCTGGTAGTCCACTCGGCCGATATCCTTGAGATGGCTATGCTGCGGACCCACGCCCGGGTAGTCGAGGCCGGAGGCGATGGAGTGCACCGCCATGGGGTTGCCGGCCTCATCCTCCAGCACGTAGCAGGCCATGCCGTGGATCTCGCCCGGTTTTCCCAGGGTCAGGGTGGCGGAGTGGCGCTGGGTATCCAGGCCCTCGCCGGCCGGTTCCACGCCAACCAGATGCACGTCCCCGTCGTCGAGGAAGGCGGTGAACATGCCGATGGCGTTGGAGCCACCACCCACGCAGGCGGTGAC
This sequence comes from Halomonas sp., assembly GCA_003560175.1. Lineage (GTDB taxonomy): Bacteria > Pseudomonadota > Gammaproteobacteria > Pseudomonadales > Halomonadaceae > Halomonas. Next base: position 3,914 of record PWIZ01000131.1, read on the forward strand.
GTGGTCGGGCAGGCGCCCGTGGCGTGCCAGGAACTGCTCGCGGGCCTCGAGGCCGATGATCGACTGGAAGTCGCGCACCATCTTCGGGAAGGGGTGCGGCCCCACCACCGAGCCAATGGCATAGATGAAGTGCTGCGGATCCTTGAGGTACTCCTCGAAGGCGCTGTCCACGGCGTCCTTGAGGGTCGCCGTGCCGCGGGTAACCGGGACCAGCTTGCAGCCCAGGATCTTCATCTTGGTGACGTTGGGATGCTCCTTCTCGATGTCTACCTGGCCCATATGGATCTCGCAGGGGATACCCACCAGGGCGCAGGCGGTCGCCAGGGCCACGCCGTGCTGACCGGCGCCGGTCTCGGCGATCACCTTCGTCTTGCCCATAAACTTGGCCAGCAGCGCCTCGCCCAGGCAGTGATTGATCTTGTGGGCGCCGGTATGGTTGAGGTCCTCGCGCTTGAGGTGGATCTGAGCACCCCCCAGCTTTTCCGAGAGCCGCCGAGCATGGAAGATTGGGCTGGGCCGTCCCACATAGTCGGCGAGCAGGCTGGCCAACTCCTGCTTAAAGTCGTCGCGAACGCGGATCTCCTCGTAGGCGGCGTCGATCTCGTCCATCACCGTCTTGAGTTCGGGGGGAATCAGCTGACCACCGAAACGGCCGAAGTAGCCCTGGGCATCGGGGAGGTTGGTGAAGGGGGAAGTGCTCATGGTCTCTGTCCTGGAAACGTGCCGAAGTATCGTCAAAAAGTATCGTCAAAAAGTATCGTCAAAAAGTATCGTCAAAAAGTATCGTCAAAAGAGTGTGCCGAGCCGCCCCGCCGGTGTCGAGGCGATCTTGGATGATCAGGGCCCGGTCGGCAGGGCTCAGCGCGCCAGGCGCTGGCTCAGCCAGTGGCCGATGTCGCCCACCTGCTGGGGGCAGACCGCATGGGCCATGGGGTACTGACGATAGTGGGCGGGGTAGCCCAGCGACTTGACCCGCTCGAAGCCGGCGCGCCCCAGCGCCTCGGGCACCACCGGATCGAAGCTGCCGTGGTGCACCTCCACGGGCAGCTCGCGGTTGGCCTCGCTCAGCGTGATGCTCTCGGCGGTGGCAAAGTAGGTGGAGAGTGCCAGCAGGCCGCCCAGCGGCGCCTCGAAGGAGAGCGCCGCCTGGTAGGCCACCGCCCCACCCTGGGAGAAGCCGGCCAGAATGATCCGCCGGCTGTCGATGCCGTGGTCGATCTGCTCGCGCACCAGGCCCTGGATACGCGCTGCGGAGGCCATCAGCTGGGGCTCGTCGACGCGCCGTCCCAGGTTCATCTCGAGGATGTCGTACCAGGCGGGCATCACCATGCCGCCGTTGATGGTCACCGGCAGACGCGGCGCATGGGGCAGGATGAAGCGCACGCTGGCATTGGCCGGCAGCGAGAGCGCCGGCACCAGCGGTTCGAAGTCGCTGCCGTCGGCGCCCAGGCCATGGAGAATGAAGACGCAGGCATCGGCGGGCTTGGCGCCCTTCGGATCGATGATCAGCTCACCGGATTGGCTCATGGGTAGGGCTTCCGTTTGTCGGGGAAATCAGACCCGACACCCTACCGCAAAGCCCCGGCGGCGGCGAGACACCAGCCCCGTCAGAAGGGCCAGATGAGGGGAATCAGCGTCAGCGCCACCGCGGCGACGATCAGGTTGAGCAGCCCGCCCACGCGCAGGAAGTCGCCGAAGCGGTAGCCACCGGGCCCATGCACCATCAGGTTGGTCTGGTAGCCGATCGGCGTCAGGAAGCTCGCCGAGGCGGCGAACATCACCGCCACCACGAAGGGCATGGGACTCACGCCGAGGCTCTCGGCGCTGGCCATCACCACCGGGAAGGTGATCACCGCGGCGGCGTTGTTGGTGACCAGTTCGGTCAGCAGCGCCACCAGCAGGTAGACCCCGATCAGCAGCAGCAGCGGATTGCCACCGGCCAACCCCAGGGCGCCACCGGCCAGGGCCGCGGCGGCCCCGGAGCTCTCCAAGGCCGCCCCCAGGCCGAAGGAGGCGGCGATGGTCAGCAGCACCTGGGTGTCCAGCCCCCGCTTCGCCGCCCCGATGGAGCAGCAACCTGTCAGCAGCACCATGGCCGCCCCCAGCATGGCCGCATTCATCATGCTCATCGCCCCGAGGGTGGCCAGGGCCACCACGCCGGCCAGGATGCTCCAGGCCAGCCAGGCCTTCTCGTGCACCGGGCGCGCCGCGCCGTTGAGCTGGCTGATCAACAGGAAGTCCCGGGACTGCCGATGGCGCTCGATGAAGGGGGGGCGAGCCTCCAGCAGCAGCACGTCGGCGGGCTGCAGGCGCACCTGGCCGAGGTTGCCGGCGACCCGCTCGCCGCCGCGACACACCGCCAGCACGGCGGCACCGTAGAGGGTCCGGAAGTGGCCATCGCGGATGCGCTGGCCCACGAACTGACACTGGCTGGAGACCACCGCCTCGACAAGGCGCCGCTCCTGGAAGTCCTTCTCCAGGCTCGACTCGCCGTGGCGCGACGGCATCAGGCCCCGCACCTGCTGCAGTTCCACTGCCCCCTCGCTGGTGCCGGTGAACACCAGCCGGTCACCCCCCTTGAGCCGCTCGCCGGGCCCCACCACGCTGACCACGTTGCCGTCACGCTCGATCTCCACCAGGAACAGCTCCTGGAGGTGGCGCAGCCCCGCCTCCTCCACGCTGCGGTTGACCAGCGGTCCCGCCGGGTCGACCTCCATCTCGATGGTGAATTCGCGAGGATTCTCGAAGGCCGCTGCGGTGCCGCGCCGCGCCGGCAGCAGCCGCGGGGCGAGCAGCACGAGATAGATCAGGCCGATCAGCGCCACCGGCACGCCCACCCAGGCGAGATCGAAGAGCCCCATGGCCAGCTCCGGCGAGCGATCCACCAGCAGGCCATGGACCACCAGGTTGGTGCTGGTACCGAACAGGGTGATGGTGCCGCCGAGGATGGAGGCGAAGCTGAGCGGCATCAGCAGGCGGTGGGCCGGCACGCTCACACGACGACTCCAGCTCAGCACGGCGGGAATGTAGGTGGCCACCACCGGGGTATTGTTGAGAAGGCCGCTCAGCGAGGCCACCGGCAGCAGCAGGCGCAGCAGGGCCCCGGTCTCATGGCGAGGCCGGCCGAGCACGTGGCGGATGATTAGGTCGATGCCGCCGGTCTGGCGAATGGCGGTGACCAGCACGTACATAAAGGCCACGGTAAACAGGCCCGTGCTGGCGAAGCCGCCCAGCGCCTGGACGGGCTCGATGATACCCAGGGTCAGCAGCACGATCACCGCGCCCATCAGGACGATATCGGGCCCAAGACGGGTAAAGGCCATCAGCGGAAAGACGGCGATCACGACGGCGAGGGAGATCCAGGCGTCCAGGGGCATGGCAGGCATCCGATCAATGACAGAGAGTCGCCATTGTGACGCCGCACGGTTATTCTAAAAAGTTCTTTATAGAACTCTTCTTATTCCAAAAATACCATAAGGACCCGACCTGGCGCACCGCGCAGGGCTCCCGGGACCACACTGACGCACACAAAAAAACCCGCGCGGGGCGGGTTTTTTCAGACTCTCGAAAGAGTCACATCGAGATCAAATGGCGTTTAGCCGATGACCTTGATGTTGGAAGCCTGGAGGCCTTTCTTGCCCTGGGTGACGTCGAAGGAAACCTTCTGGCCGTCCTGCAGGGTCTTGAAGCCGTCAGCTTGAATCTCGGAGAAGTGAGCGAACAGGTCGTCACCGTTGTCGTCCGGAGAAATGAAGCCAAAGCCTTTGGTGTCGTTAAACCACTTGACAGTACCGGTAGCCATTATCGAATTCCTCTAATAGCGTTTTGATTTGCCGGGAAATACCCGAGTTGCAGTGGGTAGAACAAGAAACTTTTCACCGGGAGATCGATGCTATGAGCGTTTCGATGACCACTTGCGATGTTCGACTTGCTAACCAACTGCGCATAGCTTGCCCACTTCTCTGACGAAGGTCAAACACTATTTGCTGCACGTAACAGAAGGGTTACACCCCGGCCAGGATCCAGCCCGCCGCCTTCTCGGCGATCATCAGGGTCGGCGAGTTGGTGTTGCCGCTGGTGATGGTGGGCATCACGCTGGCGTCCACCACTCTCAGCCCCGCTACCCCGCGCACCCGCAGCCGGGAATCCACCACCGACATGGGATCGTCGTCGCGCCCCATCTTCACCGTGCCCACCGGGTGAAAGATGGTGGTGCCGATATCGCCGGCGAGGCGCGCCAGGTCATCGTCGCTCTGGTACTGCACGCCGGGCTTCACCTCCTCCGGTTGATACTTGGCGAAGGCGGGCTGGGCGGCGATGCGCCGGGTGACCCGCAGCGAATCCGCGGCCACCTTGCGATCCTCCTGCGTGCTCAGGTAGTGGGGGGCGATGGCCGGGGGCTGGCGGGGATCGCGGCTCTTGATCCGCACCGTGCCGCGGCTGGTCGGGTTGAGGTTGCACACGCTCGCGGTGATGGCCGGGAAGTCGTGCAGGGGCTGCCCGAAGGCCTCCAGGCTCAGCGGCTGGACGTGATACTCGATGTTGGGATGCTGGTGCTCGTCGGAGCTGCGCGTGAAGGCGCACAGCTGGGAAGGAGCCATGCTCATGGGACCGGAGCGCTTGAGGGCATACTCCAGACCGATCTTCGCCTTGCCGACCAGGGAATTGGCCATGGTGTTGAGGGTCTTTGCCCCGTTCACGCGATAGACCGAGCGGATCTGCAGGTGGTCCTGGAGGTTCTCCCCCACCCCGGGCAGGTCCACCGCCACCGGGATGTCATGCTCACCGAGTAGCGCCGCCGGCCCGATACCGGAGAGCTGAAGCAGCTGCGGCGAGCCGATGGCCCCGGCGGAGAGGATCACCTCCCGCGCCGCCAGGGCCACCTTTTCCTTGTCACCGCGCGCTACCCGGACACCGGCGCAGCGCGGCTTGCCGCTCTGCCCCCCCTCGCCCGGACGCTCCAGCTCGAGCCCCAGCACCTGGCTGGAGTGCCACAGGGTAAGATTGTCGCGTTTCTCGGACCCGCGCAGGAAGGCCTTGGAGGTGTTCCAGCGCCAGCCGGCACGCTGGTTGACCTCGAAGTAGTCGACCCCCTCGTTGTCGCCGCGGTTGAAGTCCCGGGTGCGCGGGATGCCGGCCTCCACCGCCGCGGTGGCGAAGTCGTCGAGCACCTGCCAGCTGAGGCGCTGCTTCTCCACGCGCCACTCGCCGCCATGACCGTGGAAGTCCCGGTGACTGGCGTTGGCATCACCGCCTCGATCCAGACGGTGATGATCCTCGTGCTTCATGAAGTCGGGCAGGCAGTTCTCCCAGCGCCAGGCGTCGTCGCCGGTGAGCTCGGCCCAGCCGTCGTAGTCCCTGGCCTGGCCGCGGATATAGAGCATGCCGTTGATGCTCGAGCAGCCGCCCAGGGTCTTGCCGCGCGGGTAGATCAGCGAGCGGCCGTTAAGACCGGGGTCGGGCTCGGTGCGAAAGCGCCAGTCGGTGCGCGGGTTGTCGATGCAGTAGAGGTAGCCCACCGGGATGTGAATCCAGTGGTAGTTGTCGCGCCCCCCCGCCTCGATCAGCAGCACTCGGTTGGCCGGGTCGGCGCTGAGACGGTTGGCCAGCAGGCAGCCGGCGGTGCCGGCGCCTACCACGATATAGTCGAACTCTTGTCTGTCCTGGAATGCTTCTGCCATGACGTGCCCTCGCTGAGGCAGTGGGTAACTCATCTTACTTGTGGGTCGGCATGGCAAACTCGGTGCCGGCATGGATGGAGTCTGACCAGCGCTGCATGATCGACTTCTGCTTGGTATAGAAGCGCACGCCCTCCTCGCCGTAGGCGTGGGTATCGCCGAACAGCGAGCGCTTCCAGCCGCCGAAACCGTGCCAGGCCATGGGCACCGGGATCGGCACGTTGATGCCGACCATGCCCACCTGGATGCGGCGGCCGAACTCGCGGGCCACGCTGCCGCTCTCGGTGAAGCAGCTCACGCCGTTGCCGAACTCGTGATCGTTGATCAGCTGGATGGCGGTGGCGATGTCGGGCACCCGCACGCAGACCAGCACCGG
>PWIZ01000126.1 GCA_003560175.1 Halomonas sp.
ATCGTCGCCCATGCGGTGTGGGGCATGGCCAGGAACCTCTGCCCGGACCGAGCCCGCGCGACCATCGCCGTGGGCGCGGTGCTGCTGGTGACCGGAGTGGGCGGTGCCGCGGGCCAGGTCTCGGCCATCCTGCTCGGCGGGCTGGCCGGGCTATGGCTATGCCGGGAAGAGGGCCTGGCGAGCAGCGATGCATTGCACCTGCCGGTGTCTCGCGGCGCAGGACTGGCCTGCCTGGGCGCCTTCGTCGTGCTGCTGGTCGGCCTGCCGCTGCTGGTACTGGCCGGAGCGGGCTCCGGCATCGCCCTGGTCGACGCCTTCTACCGTGCCGGCGCCCTGGTGTTCGGCGGCGGCCACGTGGTGCTCCCGCTGCTCGAGGCCGAAATGGTACAGAGCGGGCGCGTCGCCGCGGATGACTTCCTGGCCGGCTACGGTGCCACCCAGGCAATGCCGGGGCCGCTGTTCACCTTCGCCGCCTACCTGGGCATGGTCACCGACGGTGGCGGGGTGGGCCATGCGCTGCTGGCGCTGGTGGCGATCTTCGTGCCGGGGCTGCTGCTGCTGCTGGCCGCGCTGCCCTTCTGGAACGCCCTGCGCGCCAGGCCCGGCATCCAGGCTGGCCTGCGCGGCGCCAATGCCGCCGTGGTGGGCCTGCTCGGTGCGGCGCTCTACCACCCGGTATGGACCGGCGCCATCCTCGGCCCGGCGGAGTTCGCCCTGGCGCTGGTGGGCTTCGCCCTGCTGGCAGCATGGAAGCTGCCGCCCTGGGTTACCGTGCTGGTGTGCGGCCTGGGCGGTATGGCGCTAGGGCTGAGCGGCGCCTGAACCGCTCCTGGTGCATGGCAGGCGACGCCGGCCGGCAGAGGCTGCTAATCTAGTCCCAGCCTCGCCCCCAGGGGCGACGACAGTCATCAAGGGAGAATGTGTCGATGAGTGAGCAGGTCTCTCAGATCATCGTCCCGGTGGACGGTTCACCGACGGCCGCTGCCGCGGCCCGCCACGCCAGCCTGCTGGCCAGGCTGCTGGACGTCCCGCTGCAGCTGCTTCATGTGATGCCGCTCAACGCGGCGGAGCTGTGCGATATTCCCGCCAACCGCCAGGCCGAGGCCGACCATGACCGTGCGGTGCGCCTCGAGATCGCTGAGGAGGCCTTCACCAAGGCCCGCGAAGCGATCGACCCTGAGCTGATGCCTGCCCCGGAGGAGGTGGTGCTGGAGGATAACACCTTCATCCGTCACCCGGAGCGGGCCATCATCGCCCACGTCCGCAGTCAGCCCGCCTGCCTGCTGGTGCTCGGCGCGCGCCACCTGAGCGAGGTAGGCAAGTTCGTGCAGGGCAGCGTCAGCAACGAGGTGGTGCACCGCGCTCGCTGTCCGGTGACCATCGTTCACGACGATGCCAGCATGCTGGAGGCTTCGGGCATCGGCCGGGTGCTGCTGCCGGTGGACGGCTCGGCCCACGCCAACCAGGCGGCGGGGCTGGCCGGCGACCTGGCACGCAGTGCCAAGGTGCCGGTGGAACTGGTGTTCTGCCAGCCCGGCGGCCAGGCCCGAGTACTCGAGGATGGCGAGGAGAGCCAGGCCGAGCGAGTCTTCCGCCTGGGCCGAGAGGCCCTCGGCGAGATCCCCGAGGGCATCGAGGAGGTGCTGCTCCACGAGGAGCGCTTCGCCGAGGCCATCGTCTCTCGCGCCCGCCACCATCTAGCGGAGCGGCCGATGCTCATCATGGGCCGGCGCGGACTGGGCAAGTGGCGGGAGTCGCTGCTTGGCAGCGTCAGCCATCGTGTCATCGACTTGGCGCCCTGCCCGGTTACCGTGGTGGTCTGATCGCCGCGACCGTGACGCCGCCGAACCGGCGTGCGTCCCGGCCTCAGGCCTCGTAGGCGGCCTTGAGGCGATAGAATTCGGTGACGATCTCGCCCATGGCGGTCGGGTCATAGTCGCACAGGCCGCTGACCACCAGTTTCTTGGAGCCGGTACCGACGGTCGCGCCACCGGACTGGATGCGAAACTCCAGCAGGCAATCACCGCGCTTGCCGTTCACCGCCAGGGAGGAGCGGTCCAGCGCCAGCTCCGGCACCAGGCCATCGAGTCGGTCGAGGGAAAAGCCCATGCTGTCGTAGATCACCAGCGGGCGGCGGGGATTGAACATCACCCCCTTTTCCTCCATCAGCGGCTTGAGGTAATGGGGGAAGTTCTTGCCGGAGAAGGCCACGTAGCAGCGGGTAAAGGCCTCTACCACGGCCTCGTCGCGGGTCGTCTCGCCGCTGCGCTCCACTTCGAGATAGCATTTTCCGTTGTCGTCACAGACGCGTACCAGCCCATCCTCATGCTCTTGGAAGCACAGCGGGGTGCCGTCGCCCACCATGTTCAGGAAGCGAAAATCCATCCGCTGGGAGAGCCCGAAGCGGGCCAGCACCAGGGCAAACAACAGGTCGCCCGGCACGCAGAAACGGCGCGCATCCGGGTTGTGGATGGGGTTGTAATCGCCGGCGACTCCCTTGGCGAAACGACTGGCCTGCTCGGCGGAGATGCAGACTCGGCCTCCTGCCGGCGAATAGAATTCATCGAGAAACATGCGTGCTGTGCCTGCCCTGCGTCGTTAGCGATCCAGATCCTGCCGGCGGCTGCCGGAGGGCAGATGATGCCATAAAACCCTCGCCAACGAAGCCTCGTTAGGCGCTACCATGGGCCGATGAGCAGACGAAGCGACGGCAATATGCGCGAAAACAGGGCGCCATGGGGCGGACCGTGGCGGTGGCTGGGCTGGTCGGCAGGCCTTGTCGTGCTGGCCCTGGTTGGTGCGGCCCTGGCCCTGCCGACACTGCTCGACAGCGCCTGGCTGCAGGCCAGGCTCTCCAGCCAGGAGGGGCTATCGATCCGCTGGGAGGGCTCGCGCCCCAGCTGGAACAGCCTGGCGGTGGAGGCGCTGGTCATCGAGCGTGAGGATGATTCGCTGCCGCTGACCCTGGAGGTAGACACCGCCCGTCTGGAGCTCACCCTGCCCGCCCTGCTGACCCGGCGCCTGATGATCCGCGAGCTCACGGCCAGCGGCCTGCGCCGGCTGGAGGTCGACGGCCATCGGCTCAGCGGCGAAGGACGACTGACGCTGTCGGGCCTCGACCTCGCTCGGCATGAACTGGGGGTGGAGCGACTCACCCTGGCTCTGGAGCAGGCCACACTGACCCGCGATGGGTTACGACTGGCCGAGGGCATTGCCCTGACCGCCGACCTCAGCGCGGCGCCCTTCGACCCTGCGGCCCATCCCGGCCAGGCGGCGCTGCGCTTTCTCTCCGGCGAGCTTGCCCTGACGGCCCGGGCGGATGCCTGGGATCTCTTCAACCCCTATCTGGCGGAGCTGAATTGGCTGAGCCTGGCCGGCCGCGGCACCCTCGAGGGTGAACTGAGGATTGCCGGGGGCGAGCTGGCCCCCGGGAGCCGCCTGGTACTCGACTCCCCCGACCTCGGCGTCACCCTGGACGAAACTGCCCTGCTGGCAGGCAGCGGCGAAGATGACTCCGCCCCGACCTGGGTCATCCCCGGTGAGACCTATCGCCTGCGGGGTGCCGGCAGCGTGGTGGCAAGCGTCCATGAGCGGGGCCTCGAGCCTGACGATGCGGCGGCCGGCCGGCTGACGGTGACCCTGGAGAACCTCGCGATGCATCGCGGCGAGGCCCCGACACCGCTGCTGACGGGCCAACGCTTCGATCTCGCCGCATCGCTGCCCACGGACCTTGCCGCCGCCCTGACAGCGCCCGATGACGCCGAACTGAGCTGGCAGGCGGCCACGTTGCCCGATGTTCGCGCCCTGGCGCGCTTCCTGCCCGAGGACGCCCCGCTGATGCTCGATGGCGGGCGCGCCGCCCTGGACGGCCGGCTGACCTACCGCACAGGCGAGCTCTCCGGTGCCTTCACCCTGGCCGGCGAACGGGTCGCCCTGACCCTGCAGGAGCAACCACTCAGCGGCGACCTGCGCCTGGATCTGGCTCTCGTCCTCCTCGATCCCGAGACCCGCCGGCTGGATCTCTCCGGCACGCGTCTGCGGCTCGACGTCACCGGCGACGAGAATGCCGATGCCCTGGCCCTCGATCTGACCCTGGAGGCCGCCCGGCTGACCTCCCGGGTAGCGCTGGACGCGCTACGTGACCACCCACGGCCACCGCTGGACGGCGAGCTGCCCCTCTCCGGGCACCTGGACCGGCTGGGATTCCTGAACCCCTTCCTGGCGGGCCTGTTCGAGGGCCGCGGCATCGGCCTCAGCGGGGGCGGCGAGCTGAGCGCCAGGGCGCGGCTGGTCGATGGCCGGATCGCCGCCGGCAGCCGCCTGGCGGTGACCAGCGAGACTCTGGGGGTGAGCCTGCCCCACGTCCGCGCCGAAGGGAGCGGCAGCTTCGCCGCCGAGTGGCACGACGACGAGCGGCCACTGCGGCTGGATGCCCGCCTGGAGGAGGCCAGGGTGACTCGCCACCGCGACGGCGCGCAACTGCTAGAGGGCGCCCGCCTGGCGCTGGAGGCCGAGGGCCACCCACCGGAGGCGGGCGAAACACCGCTGCCCCAGCGGGCGACGCTCGACTGGGAGGGTGCCACCCTGGCCGATGTGGCCGTGCTGGCCCCCTACCTGCCCGAGGGCGCCCCCTTCGCACTGACCGGCGGCCGGGCCAGCAGCCGAGGCCGCCTGGCTTTCGAGGACGAGCGCGTCCGCGGCGAACTCTGGCTAGCGGGGCGCCAGATCAGCGGCCAACTGCTCGGCGAGGCGGTCTCCGGCGAGATGACCCTCGACCTGACGCTGAACGACGCCACCCTGGACGGCAGCGCCCTCGACCTCTCCGGCAGCCGTCTGACGCTCTCGGCCGCGGCGGACAATGCCGAGGCGGAGCAGCGCCTGGGCAGCGTGCTGGTGGCCCGGGTGGCACGCTTCACCCGACTCGGTGAGCCCGACACCCGCCGGGGCCGGCTGGTGCTGGAGGGCATGGTCGACCGCCTGGGGTTCCTGGACCCCTTCCTGCCCCGGGAACATGGCCTTACCCTGCGCGGCCGCGGGCGACTCGAGGCCGACCTGCGCCTGGCAGGCGAGCAGCTGCTGGCGCCGAGTCACCTGCGTGTCGATGCCGATGATCTCACAGTGGGCTTTCTCGACTACCGGGCGGAGGGGCGCGGTGAACTCGACGCACGCCTCGAGGGTGAGGCGACCAGCCCCGGCGCCCGGCTTTCGCTCTCGCTGCCACGTTTCGCTCTGCGCCGCGAGGCAGGGGGGCACGGGCAGACAAGGCAGGAGCGCACCTGGCTGGCCGGGCGCCACCTGACCCTGGAGACCACCACGCCGTCTTTCTCCACAGATCCCGAGCAGATCGAGATCGAGACCTTCACCACCCGGGTGGTGCTGCCCATCGTCGAGGTACCCGACCTGGCACTCTACAACGCCTACCTGCCGGAGAAGGCTGGGGTCGAGCTGCTCGGCGGGAGCGCCAGCCTCGAGGCAATGCTGGAACTGGAGGGCCTGGGCGCCCGCGGGGACCTGGTGCTACAGGCCTTCGGCACCGAACTGCGCCTGGCCAGCCAGCGGCTGACGGGGGATCTCCACCTGGAGGCGCGCCTGCGCGAGGGCGACCTGGCCCGCCGGCGCTTCGATGCCTCCGGCTCGCTGCTGCGCCTGGACAACATCACCCGCCGGGATGCCGACGGCCAGGGCGAGGCCGGCTGGTGGGCCCGACTGAGCCTTGAGGAGGGCCGGTTGACCTGGGCGGAGCCGCTGGAGGTGAGCGCCCGCCTGGGGCTGGCCATGCGCGACAGCGGCCTGCTGGCGCGGCTTTTCCTGGTCGGCGCCAGGGAGCGGGACTGGCTGGGCCGACTACTCACCGTGCGCGACATCCACGGCGAGGCGCGGCTGACCATGGAGGCCGACGGCATCCGCCTGGACGAGGCCCGGTTGGAAGGCGGCCCGCTGTCACTGCTGGCCGATCTCGCGTTTCGCGAGGAGCGACTGGACGGCCAGCTCTACGCCAGGCTGGGGCGACTGGCCGTTGGGGTGGCGCTGCAGGATGGCGAGCGAACGCTGCGCTTCCTGCAGCCCCGCCGCTGGTTCGAGGATTCGAGTCAGGAGATGGACGACCCCCTGGTGGAAACGACGCCGGATTCGTTCCGGGAAGCTCTGACTCCACGCTGATCCAGCGCCAGTCGGGGCGTACCGGTCGCTGCATGAACCAAGTTCCCACAGAAGATCGTTAGCATGCAAAAAAAGCATGCAGGAAGGCTCTGGAATGGGCCTTCGGGCGCAATTCACCGCGCCAACGCATGTTAGAATCAGCGCGTTTTATTCCCTCCCTGACCCTCTTTACTCGGGACCATTCAGCCATGCTGACAATCGACAGAACCGCCCCACGGCCTCGGCGCCTCGCCCGGTGGCCGCGTTTTACCGTGCTCGCTATTCTCGCCCTGCTGTTCAGCCCCACAGCCCATGCCGTGACCGGGACTCTGGACATGACCGGCTCCCTGGTCGGCGTGCTAGCCGTGAGTATCTTCATCCTCGCCTATGTCCTCGTTATGGGCGAAGAAAAACTGCACATGCGCAAGTCAAAGCCGGTGCTGGTTGCCGCCGGCATCATCTGGGCACTGATCGGCTGGGTCTACGTGCAGTCGGGGATGCCTAACGAGGCCGAACACGCCTTCCGCGAGACCCTGCTCGAGTTCACCGAGCTAATGCTATTCCTGCTGGTGGCGATGACCTACATCAACGCCATGGAGGAGCGCCGAGTGTTCGACGCACTGCGCTCCTGGATGGTGCGCAAGGGCTTCAGCTACCGCCAGCTGTTCTGGATCACCGGGGTTCTGGCCTTTCTGATCTCGCCCATCGCCGACAACCTGACCACCGCCCTGTTGATGTGCGCCGTGGTGACCAAAGTCGCCGAGGGCGACAAGCGCTTCATCAACCTCTGCTGCGTCAACATCGTGGTGGCCGCCAACGCCGGCGGTGCCTTTAGCCCCTTCGGGGACATCACCACCCTGATGGTGTGGCAGTCGGGCATGGTGAAATTCTATGAGTTCTTCGATCTGCTGGTGCCTTCGCTGGTCAACTATCTGATTCCGGCCGTCGTGATGAGCGCCTTCATCAAGAACCGCAAGCCCGACAGCGTCCAGGAGGACGTCTGGCTGAAGCGTGGAGCGCGGCGGATCATCGCGCTGTTCCTGCTGACGGTCGCTACCGCCGTGGCCTGCCACACCCTGCTGAACCTGCCACCGGTACTGGGCATGATGACGGGGCTGGGCTACCTGCAGTTCTTTGGCTACTACCTGCGCCGCACTCTGCCGCACTCCCTGGAGAAGAAACGCACCCGCTACAGCCAGCGCGGGGATGACAAGAAGCTGGCCCAGCTGGGCAGCGTGGTGCCGTTCGATGTCTTCAACCGCGTGGCACGCGCCGAGTGGGATACGCTGCTGTTCTTCTACGGCGTGGTGATGTGCGTTGGCGGGCTTGGCTTCATGGGCTACCTGGGGCTGCTCTCCGAGGCGCTCTACACCGGCCTGGGCGCCACCTGGGCCAATATCTCCCTGGGCGTGATCTCGGCGGTGGTGGACAACATCCCGGTGATGTTCGCAGTGCTGACCATGCAGCCGGAGATGTCCCACGGCCACTGGCTGCTGATCACCCTGACCGCCGGTGTCGGCGGCAGCCTGCTCTCCATCGGCTCGGCCGCCGGCGTGGCGCTGATGGGCCAGGCCCGCGGCAACTACACCTTCATGGGCCACCTGCGCTGGGCGCCGGTGATCGCACTGGGCTACATCGCCAGCGTGGCGACCCACCTGTGGCTGAACGCCCACAGCTTTACCGTTTTCAACTGAGCGACCCTGCTGAACTGAGCCCACTCCCCGGCGGCGATCGCCGCCGGATTTCGTTACGCGTTTATAACCCCTGCTTTACATTGCCTTCCGATGATGTAGCTTATCCACAGATGGCCGCATTAGCACAGTCACCCATCCAGAATGACTGATGCCAAAACCATAACCAGATGGCCACACTGCACGCAGGAGAGAAGGCCCTCGCCCGGAGCCCCGCAAAAGACGGCGCCCGAGGCTGGAGCGAATCATTCACGGGGAACCGATACGCCGATGCTGATCTCCATCCTGCCACCACCAGCGGTGGCGATATGTCGCTTGCCCAGCCGTCACGAGGTCTTCCGGTGGCGTGGCTGAAGCACGGCCTGCTGGCGGCCCTGCTGGCGCTGTCCTGGCCCTCTACCGCGACTGCCGTGGAGAATCCGGTGCTGCTGGTGGCGCATCCCGATGTTCGAACCACCCGCCTGACGCGCGACACCACCCGTGCCATCTTCGCCATGCGCCAGCGCACCTGGCCGGATGGGCAGGCGGTCAGGGTACACGTGCTCAACAATGACGACCCCGTCCACGGGCGCTTCGTCAAGGAGCGCCTGGCCGTCTATCCGCACCAGCTCCAGCTGTCCTGGGACCGCATGGTGTTCTCCGGCACCGGCCAGGCCCCCACGCGAGTCTTCTCTCAGGCCGAGATGCGCGAGCGCATCGCCAGCACCCCCGGTGCCCTGGGCTATCTGGAAAGGGAGTATCTGGATGATCGTGTCCAAGTCATTTCGATGGAGTGAGCAGCGCGCCCGACTGGCGCTGGCCGCCCTGCTGCTGGGCGGCACCAGTCAGGCCGCGGCAGATAGCAGCATGCTGGACACCCTTCAGCTGCACGGCTTTCTCAGCCAGGCGCTGGTAATCACCGATCGCAATGACTTCTTCGGCCCGAGCAGCAGCGGAGGCGGCAGCCTGAAGTTCACCGAGATCGGCGCCAACGCCTCGATCCGCCCCCACCAGGACGTGCTGATCGCCGCCCAGGTGCTCAGCCGGCGCGCCGGCGGAGATGGCAGCGACGCGAAACCAGTGCTGGATTATGGCGTCGTCGACTACCAGATGGTCTCCAACCAGCAGCGCACCCTGGGCGTGCAGCTGGGTCGCTTCAAGAATCCCTTCGGCTTCTACAACCAGACCCGGGACGTGGCCTTTACACGCCCCAGCATCCTTCTGCCCCAGTCTATCTACTTTGATCGCACCCGCTCGCTAGGCCTTGCTGCGGACGGTCTCTCGGTCTACAACGAGGTCCAGCTTCCCAGCGGTAGCCTAAGGACTCAGTTGGGCGCCGGCATGATTCAAGCCGGCGATGACCTTCGCCGCACCATGCGTCTAGATATGACTCCCGGGGCTCTTGAGCCACGACTCTCAGCCATCGGACAGATCAGATACGAACACGATGGCGGAAGAGTGGTGGCCGCTCTAAGTGCCGCTCACGCCAGAGCTCGCTTCGAGTCAGCCACACCGGGACATCTCGATGGCAACTTCAGTTTTCGCCCTTGGATTCTTTCACTGCAGTACAACCAGGAGCTCTGGAGCCTGACCACAGAGTATGCCCTTCGCACCTCCACCCTAGACGGCTTTGCCAACCCCTTCATGAACTTCGACGTCACAGGGGAAAGTTGGTACGTGCAGTATACCCGGCGCTTTCATGAGAACTGGCAATGGCTGATCCGCTACGACAGCCTGATCAGCAACCGCGACGACCGTTCGGGCTCCGCCTATGAGGCCAGCGGCGCCGGCCCCGCCCATAGCCAGTTCGCGGAAGACTACACCCTGGGCCTTCAATGGACCGTCAATCCCCGGGTCCTGCTCGCTGCCGAGTACCACCATGTGGATGGCACAGGCTGGCTTCCCACACTGGACAACCCGGACCCGGCCGAGACCAGCCGCCGCTGGAACATGGTGCTGTTCCAGCTCTCGCTGCGCTTCTGACCCGCCCGAGGCTTCCCATGCACTCCACTTTCCGCAGGCCTTGTCGCCTGAGCCTCACCTGGCGAGTCGTCGCACTGAGCAGTCTCCTGCTG
>PWIZ01000244.1 GCA_003560175.1 Halomonas sp.
CAGCATCGTGCCGCCACCGCGCCCCGGTCGTCGGCTGGCCGCCCGGGGCCAGGGCGAGGCAGAGCGCGCACCGGGCACCATGGCCAAGCTGATCAACCGGGCTATGCAGCGGCTGATGGCCAGCTATTCCCATCTGGTGATGGCCGGCGAGGATATCGGCCGCAAGGGGGGCGTCTATGGGGTGACCCAGCGGCTCCAGGACCGGTTCGGCCCCCATCGGGTGATCGATACCCTGCTCGACGAGCAGAGCATCCTGGGGCTCGGCATCGGCCTGGCCCACAATGGCCTGGTGCCCCTTCTGGAGATCCAGTTCCTGGCCTACCTGCACAACGCCGAGGATCAGCTGCGCGGCGAGGCGGCCACTCTGAGTTTCTTCTCCGATGGCCAGTACACCAACCCCATGGTGGTGCGCGTCGCCGGGCTCGGCTACCAGAAGGGCTTCGGCGGGCACTTTCACAACGACAACGCCATCGCCGTGCTGCGCGACATTCCGGGGCTGCTGGTGGCCTGCCCGTCGAATGCCGCCGACGCCGTGGGACTGCTGCAGGAGGCGGTGCGCCTGGCCGACGAGGACCAGCGGGTGGTGGTGATCATCGAGCCGATCGCGCTCTATCACACCCGTGACCTCCTGGAAGGAGGCGATGATGGCTGGTGCTTTCCCGATCCGGGGCCGGAGCATCGGCTGGCACCGGGGGAGCCGGGGCAGTGGGGGGAGGGCGACGACCTGGCCATCGTCACCTATGGCAACGGGGTCTATCTGGCCCGCCAGGCAGCGGCGGAGCTGGATCCGGCGGGGCAGCGGCTGCGCATCGTCGACCTGCGCTGGCTCACGGGCATCGACCACGACGCCGTCTACCGCGCGGTGGCCAGCTGCGCGCGGGTGTTGATCGTGGATGAGTGTCGGCGCTCGGGGTCGCTGAGCGAGGAGCTGATCACCGGCCTGGTGGAGAGGGGCTTGGCCGGTGAGTGCCTGACGCGGTTGACGGCGGAAGACAGCTTTATCTCCCTGGGGCCGGCGTCCACCCTGACGCTGCCCTCGCGGGCGCAGATCGTCGAGCGCGCCCGAGCGCTGCTGGCCGATCCCTGAAGCGGTGTCAGGCGTCGTCTTCAGCGGCGCCATCGTCGTGGTCGTGGTCGTGGTCGTCGTCGTCGTCGACGTCGGCGTCGGCGTAGGTCATGCGCTGATGGAGGTGTAGCATCACCTCCACCTCGTGCTCCGGGCGCAGGGGTTCCAGACCCAGTTCGCCGAACAGCTCACCGCGGGCCCGGGACCATTCGCCGGGCGCGATGCCGTTGTAGAGGCTCTCGGCGGGCGCCAGCTCCACGAAGGGGTCCAGCCCGTAGGTGTCAAACAGCCGCGACAGGGCGGCCTCGTCATCGGTGACCCCCGCCGTATAAAGAGTATCGCTGAAGTGGTCGTTCTCCAGTTCTCGGATCACGTCCAGCGGGCTCACCCCCATGCTGTTGAGCTCCTCCAGGCTGTATCCCCCCAGCGAGATCATCTCGGCATCCAGCCAGTCGTCCTCGGGCTGGATCAGGGTGTGCTTGACGCGTCCGTCGGGCAGGGTCCAGGCAATGGCCAGCGGCAGGCCGCCTTCCTCGCCAGTCTCCACGGCGATAAAGCCGGGCAGGTCGGACATGATTCAGTTCTCCAGGTGTATCGGTTGTGGGGCGGCCGGCAGCCGAAAGAAGGCGCGGGCGGTGTCGCTGGTGGCGCTAGCCAGTGTTTCCTCGCCGAGGCCACGCCAGTGGGCGATCTCCCGCACGATCCACGGCAGCAGCGCCGGCTCATGGCGCCTGCCCTTGAGTTTGGCAGGTAAATTGCGCGGCAGCAGGTAGGGGCAGTCGGTTTCCACCATCAGGCGGTCGAGGGGAATCTCGCCGACCAGCTCGCGCAGGTGGTGGCCGCGGCGTTCGTCACAGAGCCAGCCGGTCAGGCCGATATGCAGGTCGAGATCCAGGTAGCCGAAGAGGGTGTCACGGTCGGCGGTGAAGCAGTGCACCACGGCGTCGCTGATATCGTCCCGCCAGGCGCGGAGCATCTCGCGCATGCGGTGGCCCGCGTCGCGCTCATGCACGAACAGCGGCTTGCCGCAGCTCGCCGCCAGGCCCAGCTGAGCCTCGAATGCGCGCTCCTGTTCGGCGGGCGTGGAGAAGTTGCGGTTGAAGTCCAGCCCACACTCGCCCACCGCCACCACCTCGGGCTGGCGGTGCAGATCGGCCATGGCGGACGCGAGGCCGGTGTCCCAGCGGCTGGCGTCGTGGGGGTGCACGCCGGCGGTGGCGTAGAGTGGAAGCCCAGCGTCGGTGTGCTGCCGGGCCATCGCCACCGCCTGCTCGGCATGTTCCCGGTCGGTGCCGGTAAGGATCAGGGTGGTGACCCTCGCCGCCCGAGCGCGGCCGAGCACCGCCGAGAGATCGCGGGCGAAGCTCTCGTGGGTCAGGTTGGCGCCGATGTCCTCCAGTGGGGACGCCGCGCGAAAGCGAAGCGCCTCGGGCAGGAAGTCATCGAAGGTGTCGGTCGGTTCAGCCAAGGCGCAGCTCCTCTGGTCGTGATGGCCGGGGCGTCGGGGCGCGGCGCAGTTTACTCGGGATCGGCGGCGGTCACCATGGTGGCAGGGCCACGACGGGCCGGAGTTGCGATACACTAGCCCCCTTCGAGATCGGATGAGGTGTGCGTGTGACCCTGCTACGTCTGGAACGGCTGCAACTGGCCTATGGTAACCATGTGCTACTCAATGGCGCCGACCTGGTGCTGGAAAGGGGAGAGCGACTGGCCCTGGTGGGGCGCAACGGCACCGGCAAGTCGACGCTGCTCAAGCTGGTGGCCGGGGAGATCCAGGCCGATGGTGGCAACATCTGGCGGGCCCCGGGGCTGAAGATCGGTGTGCTCGCCCAGGACCTGCCCGATGCCTCCGGCCAGACCATCTTCGACATGGTGGCCGGGGGCCTGCCGGAAGCCGGCGAGCTACTCTCCGAATATCACCACCTGATTCACGAGGACGAGCCTGACATGCATCGCATGGCCGAGCTGCAGACGCGTCTCGAGGCCATCGACGGCTGGTCCTTCCACCAGCGCATCGACGTGGTGCTGACTCGCCTGGGGCTGCCGGAGGATGCCGAGATGGCCGCGCTCTCAGGCGGCTGGCGGCGTCGCGTGGCCCTGGCCCGTGCGCTGGTCGCCGACCCCGACCTGCTGCTGCTCGATGAGCCCACCAACCACCTGGATCTGGACACCATCGCCTGGCTCGAGGAGCATCTGGCCGCCTTCAACGGCGCGGTGCTCTTCATCACCCACGACCGTGCCTTCCTCTCCAAGCTGGCTACGGCTATCCTCGAACTCGACCGTGGGCGCCTCGGACGCTATCCGGGGGACTATGCGGCGTACCAGGCCCAGAAGACCCATGAGCTGGAGATCGAGGCTCGCGAGAACGCCGAGTTCGACAAGAAACTGGCTCAGGAAGAGACGTGGATCCGTCAGGGCATCAAGGCGAGGCGAACCCGCAACGAGGGAAGGGTGCGGGCCCTCGAGCAGCTGCGTCGCGAGCGTAGCGAACGCCGTGAACGTCAGGGCAAGGCCAATCTCAGCGTGGACAGCGGTGAACGCAGTGGCAAGCGGGTGGTGGCCCTGGAGCATGTCACCCAGCGCTTCGGCGACGAGGCGGTGATCAGCGACCTCTCGCTGGAGATCCAGCGCGGCGACCGCATCGGCTTCATCGGCCGCAACGGCGCCGGCAAGACCACCCTGCTCAAGATTCTCCTCGGCGAGCTTGAGCCCACCGAGGGCAAGGTGCAGGTCGGCACCAAGCTGCAGGTCGCCTACTTCGACCAGCTGCGCGGTGGGCTGGAGCCCGAGAAGACCGTCTACGACAACGTGGCCCAGGGCAGCGACCGGGTCACGGTGGGCGGCCGCGACCGCCATGTGATGAGCTATCTACAGGACTTCCTATTCACCCCTGAGAGAGTCCGCCAGCCGGTCAAGGCGCTCTCCGGTGGGGAGTCGAACCGCCTGCTGCTGGCCAAGCTCTTCACCCAGCCTGCCAATGTGCTGGTGCTCGACGAGCCCACCAACGACCTGGACGTCGAGACCCTGGAGCTGCTCGAGGAGCTGCTGCTCGATTTCGACGGTACCCTGCTGCTGGTCTCCCACGATCGTGCCTTCATGGATAACGTGGTCACCAGCGTGCTGGCCTTCGAAGGCCACGGCCGGGTGCGCGAATACGTGGGCGGCTACAGCGACTGGGTGCGCCAGGGTGGCAAGTTACCACCGGCGCCCTGGGAGGGGGCCGCTCGCCAGCACGCCGAGCCGACCCAGAGCATCGAAGAAGCCGAGGTTGCCCGGCAGGCCCCGCCCGCAGGGCGTGAGAAGACGGCGGCAAAGAAGCCCGCCAAGCTCTCCTACAAGTTACAGCGCGAGCTCGACGGCCTGCCGGCCAAGATCGAGCGCCTCGAAGACGAGGTGGCCAGGTTCGAGGCCAGCATTGCCGATCCCGGTTTTTATCAGCAGGACGCCGATACGGTCTCCACCACTCTGGAGGCGCTGGGGGCCAGGCAGGCCGAGCTCGACGCCACCATGGAGCGCTGGATGGAATTGGAAGCCATGGCCGCCGGAGAGTAGTCAGGGAGTCATGAAAAAGGCGCCCGGTGGGCGCCTTTGAAACGGGATCGTGGCGAGGCCTTACTCGGCGCTCTCGCCTTTCTTGCCCACCCGTACGGCGAGTACATCGCACTGGGCGCCATGCAGCACGCCGGTGGAGGTGGAGCCTAGCAGCAGCGCGAAACCGTGACGGCCGTGGGAGCCGACCACGATCAGGTCCACGTTGTTTTCCTCGGCGAAGCGGTGGATCTCGGTGTCGGGCATGCCCACCAGCACGTGCTGATTTTCCTTGGCCACGTGGGGGGCGGCGATCTCGGACAGACGCTGCTTGGCGTGCTCGTCGAGCTGGTCCTGGATGCTGGTCAGGTCCATCGGGATATCGCCGCCGTAGGCGAAGCCCAGCGGCTCCAAGGTGTGCATGATGGAGATCTTGGCGTTGTTATTGCGCTCGGCGATCTGAGCCGCGCGCTCCAGCACCTTGTGGGAGTCCTTGGTCAGGTCCACGGCGACGAGGACGTGTCGGTATTCATTGCTCATGGTAAGGCTCCTGGGTGGATGTCGAGGTGAAGGGATGCCTTCACTCTAGGCCGGCTGACTCGGCAAGACAACGACACGCATCAAGACTTACGCATCAACTCTAACGCATCAACCCTATCTGGAGATGGCGATGACCTGGCTGTTCATCCTGCTTGTTCTGCTGCTGGTGGTCTCGCCGGTGATGTGGCTCAAGCCCAGTCCGCGGCAGCGCCGCGTCTCGGCGCTGCGAACGGCGGCGATCAAGACCGGGCTCACGGTCAAGCTGGAGAAACCGCCTCTGCACGGCATCGAAACGGCCATGCCGGCCTATCGCTGGCGCTATCCCCAGGATCGGCCAGGGCCCGATTTCGTGCTGGTACGGGACGACCATGCCAGTGCGGCGCTGAAATCCTTCGCACACGGCTGGCGCTGGCGGCGGGAGCCGCTGCGCCCGCTGCCCGAGGCGCTGGAGAGCCGGCTGAAGGCGCTGCTGGAGCGGCTGCCCCAGGATGCGATAGTGGTGGAGTCCCACCGGCATGCGTTGGCCCTCTGGTGGTGGGAGTCCCAGGACTTTTCGCGATTCTCCACCTACCTCGAGGACTTCGTCGCGCTGCGCGACGGCCTGGCGGGGCGGCCGGATGACGGCGCCGTCACGGCGCCGTCCGGGCAGCCGAAAGCCTAGGCGTTACTCCTGCGGCTCGGCGTCGCGGGCCTGGATGGCCAGTCCGTTGTTCTCGATGCGAGTGAGCAACTCCGCCAGCGTCTTCACGTCCTGCTCGCTCAGCCCGCCGAGCATTTCACCGCGGGCCTCACGGACCACGGTATCGATGCGCTGGAGCAGTGGGGTGGCAGCGGGCGTCAGGAAGACCCGCTTGGTACGCCGGTCATGATCGCAGGGGCGCCGTTCCACCAGGCCCTGGCGGGATAGCTGATCCAGGGTTCGCACCAGGGATGGCGCCTCGACGCCGATGGCGCGCTCCAGGTCGCATTGGGGCTGGCCGTCGCCGAGTCGCCACAGGTGATAGAGCGTCACCCAGCGCGTCTGGGTCAGGCCCAGCGGGGCCAGGCGTTCGTCGATGATGGCGCGCCACAGGCGAGGGAGGCGACTGAGCTGAAAACCGATATTCTCATACATGGGCTTGGGGTTCCGTAGGCGTTGGCTCGATTCTGTGAACCCGATGCGTTAAATGCAAGCCGGCTTATCATATCACTCGTCGTTACGTCGCCCGGGCACCAGCCGGCGCAGTTCCTTGAAGCCTGTCAGCAGCTCCCGGCCATCCGCCAGGCTGGCGTCCTCGCCGTCGGCCACTCGAAAACGCAGCACTCCGATGCGCTGGCCGCTGTCGGTCATTACGTCGATTCGCCAGCGTCCCGCCGGGTCGCCCGGGAAGTTCTGCTTGTGGCTCCAGGCGCGGTAGCCGGCCTCTCTCCCGCCCTCGATATTCAGCGTGATGCGATCAATCTCCTCCCCGTCGTGTCGCCACACATGGAAGATCTCCTCTTTCAGCCCCCGCGGCGCGCGAATCGCCGTGTAGGCGTAGAGTCCGTCTCCGGCCAGTGCCTCGGGTGTCAGGCGCATTTCGCCCCGCGGGCTCCTGCCCTCCACGTCGAAGACGGGAGAGAGTGCGGCGCTGCTGAGCCATAGGTTGGCCGGCGGCACCCAGATGCGCCCCGTCCAGGCCAGTCCGGCGAGCAACGGCAGCAGGGTCAGCATCATCAGCCAGCGTTTTCCGCGCTGTTGGGCGGTCAGGTGCAACAGACTCGGGAGACTGAACAGCAGCATGGCGCCCAGCGCCAGCTTGAGGCTCTGGCCGGTGGTGAGCTGCAGCATGATCGGCAGGGTGACCAGCACCACCAGAAAGACGCACTGGGCGTGAAAGGCCAGATAGAGCCAGCGATAGCGGTCCGCCACCCGGTAATAGAGTGGATCGATGATGGAGAACACCGCCAGCCCGATCAGCAGCAGGGTGAACAGCGCCTGGCCGCTGCTCCATACGGTGGTGGCCAGCAGGAAGGGCAGCGAAAAGAACAGCGTCTCCTGATGGATCATCTGGGCGATGAAGAGAGTCGCTGCGTGGGGCAGGGTGGGGTAGCCGCGGCGGGCCAGCAGCCGGCCGAGCAGACTTTCGGAGAGCAGCAGCAACCAGGCGGCGAGCATGCCCAGTGCCAGCAGTGCCCCCAGCCACTGCTGGCGCTCCACCAGAAAGAAGCTGCCCAACCCGGCACCGAAGGCCACCGGTGGCCACAGCCAGCGCCAGGGTCTCAGGCGCTCGACCAGCGCCTCGATACGCACCTGAAGTCGGCTGAGCCGATTGGCTTCCGGTCGTTCGTCCGGCCGGGGGGAGGATGGAGGCATGGCGCGGGGCTACTCTGAGTGGTGGTATCGCGTAATCCTAACATTCGGCGGGAGCGTCGAGGCAGCGACATGGTCGGGGGGTTGACGAGACGGCGTTCGTGACCCAAGCTGTGTGTATTCAAACGGCCGTATGAAACTGGAGATTCGCGGATGATCTATCAAGGCAATGCCATTACGGTGGCGCGCGGCGACGACGACGTCGCCACGCTTACCTTCGACCTGCAGGGCGAGTCGGTCAACAAGCTCTCCAGCGCGGTGATCAGTGAGCTGGACGAGGCGGTCAAGGCCATCCAGGCCGACAAGGGCCTCAAGGGGCTGATGCTGATCAGCGCCAAGGAAGCCTTCATCGTCGGAGCCGACATCACCGAGTTCCAGTCAATGTTCGGCAAGGGCGCCGAGTTCCTGGAGTCGATGCTTCACCGGGTCCACGGCATCTTCAATGCCATCGAGGATCTGCCGTTTCCCACCGTCACCGCCATCAATGGCCTGGCCCTGGGCGGCGGCTGCGAGATGCTGCTGACCACTGATTTCCGGGTAATGAGCGACAAGGCCCAGATCGGTCTGCCCGAGACCCAACTGGGTATCCTGCCGGGTTGGGGCGGCTGTGTGCGCCTGCCGCGCCTGATCGGTGCGGACAACGCCATCGAGTGGATCGCCGGTGGCACCCAGAACAAGGCATCGGCCGCCCTCAAGGTAGGCGCGGTAGACGCCGTGGTGCCCGCCGAGCAGCTCGAGGAAGCCGCCCGTGACATCCTGGCCCGGGCCATTGCCGGCGAGTTGGACTACCGAGCTCGTCGCGAAGAGAAGCATCGGCCCCTCACGCTCAACCCCATCGAACAGATGATGGCCTTCGAGACCGCCAAGGGCTATGTGGCAGGCAAGGCGGGGCCGCACTACCCGGCGCCGGTGGAGGCGATCAAGGTGATCCAGAAGGGCGCCGGAGAAGAGCGCGCCCGGGCACAGGCCATCGAGGCCAAGGCCTTCGCCAAGCTGGCCATGACCGACGTGGCCTTCAACCTGGTCGGCCTGTTCATGAACGATCAGGTGGTCAAGAAGAAGGGCGGCCAGTACGAGAAGCAGGCGCGCCCGGTCAAGCAGGCCGCGGTGCTCGGTGCCGGCATCATGGGCGGCGGTATCGCCTATCAGAGCGCCTCCAAGGGTACGCCGATCCTGATGAAGGATATCAAGGACGACGCCATCGAACTCGGCCTCAAGGAGGCCCGCAAGCTGTTCGCCAAGCAGGGGGAGCGCAAGAAGCTGACCACCGAGCAGATGGCCGAGAAGCTCACCCACATTCGGCCAACGCTCTCCTACGGCGACTTCGGTCATGTCGACCTGGTGGTTGAGGCGGTGGTCTAGAACCCCAAGGTCAAGGACGCGGTGCTCACCGAGGTCGAAGGCCTGGTGGGTGAGGAGACCATACTGGCCTCCAACACCTCCACCATCTCCATCACGCGCCTGGCGAAGAACCTCAAGCGCCCGGAAAATTTCTGCGGCATGCACTTTTTCAACCCGGTGCACCGCATGCCGCTGGTCGAGGTGATTCGCGGCGAGAAGACCGGTGATGCCGCGGTGGCCGCCACCGTGGCTTACGCCCGCGCCATGGGCAAGACGCCCATCGTGGTCAACGACTGCCCGGGCTTTCTGGTCAATCGCGTGCTGTTTCCCTATTTCGGCGGTTTCAGCCTGCTGATGGAACAGGGCGCCGACTTCCAGCGCGTCGACAAGATCATGGAGAAATTCGGCTGGCCCATGGGCCCCGCTTACCTGCTAGACGTGGTGGGCCTGGACACCGCCGTGCATGCCGGCGAAGTGATGGCCGAGGGTTTCCCCGAGCGCATGGGTAGCCTCGGCGGCGAGGCCAAGGGCGAGGGCAGGAGCGCCATCCAGGCGATGTTCGAGAACGATCGCCTGGGACAGAAGAACGACAAGGGCTTTTACGCCTACGAGGAAGACAAGAAGGGCAAGCCGAAGAAGGTCAGCGACGAGGCCGCCATCGAACTGATCAAGAGCGTGGCGAAGGAGACCCGCGAGTTCAGCGACGAGGAGATCATCGCCCGAATGATGGTGCCGCTTTGCCTGGAGACCGTACGCTGCCTGGAGGATGACATCGTGGGAAGCGCTGCCGAGGCCGACATGGCACTGATCTACGGGATCGGCTTCCCGCCGTTCCGCGGCGGTGCGCTGCGCTACATCGACGCCATGGGGGTCGACGCCTTCGTCAAGCTGGCCGATGGCCTGGTCAAAGAGCTGGGGCCGCTCTACGCGCCCACCGAGAAACTGCGTGAGATGGCCAAGGCCGGTGAAGCCTTCTACCCCGCCCCGGCCCAGCACTGAACCCACCACGAACAGGAGAGATGAGATGAGCTTGAACCCGAGAGATATCGTGGTGGTCGACGG
>PWIZ01000081.1 GCA_003560175.1 Halomonas sp.
CGGTGGCGTTGCCCAGGTTCACCAACCGCCCCTCGGAGAGCAGAATCAGGTAGTCGCGACTGGCCGGGGCGAAGTCCCCCGGCCGGCTGTCGCGATAGACCTTGTGCACCTGGGGCTTCACCTCCTCCCAGTGCCACTGGCGGCGCATGTAGGCGGTATCGATCTCGCTGTCGAAGTGGCCGATATTGCACACCACGGCGCCCGGCTTGAGCGACTCGAGCATGGCCGCGTCGCAGGCGTCGATATTGCCGGTACAGGTCACCACCAGGTCGATGCGGCCGAGCAGCGCTCGGTCGATGCTGGGGGCGCCGCGGTTGATGCCGTCCACGTAGGGCGAGACCACCTCGAAGCCGTCCATGCAGGCCTGCATGGCGCAGATCGGATCGACCTCCGCCACCCTGACGATCATTCCCTCCTGGCGCAGCGACGCCGCCGAGCCCTTGCCCACGTCGCCATAGCCCACCACCAGCGCCTGCTTGCCGGCCAGCAGGTGGTCGGTGCCGCGCTTGATGGCATCGGACAGCGAATGGCGACAGCCGTACTTGTTGTCGTTCTTCGACTTGGTGACGGCATCGTTGACGTTGATGGCCGGCACCCGGAGCAAGCCATCGCGCAGCATCTCCTCCAGCCGATGCACGCCGGTGGTGGTCTCCTCGCTGATACCGTGGATGGCGTCGAGCAGCTCCGGCCGCTTGTCGTGGAGCAGGGCGGTCAGGTCGCCACCGTCGTCCAGCACCAGGTTGGGCAGCCAGCCATCCGGGCCCGCCACCGTCTGCTCGATGCACCACCAGAACTCCTTCTCGCTCTCGCCCTTCCAGGCGAACACCGGGATACCGGCGGCGGCAATGGCCGCTGCGGCATGGTCCTGGGTGGAGAAGATATTGCACGACGACCAGCGCACTGAGGCGCCCAGGTCGATGAGCGTCTCGATCAGTACCGCGGTCTGGATGGTCATGTGGATGCAGCCGGCGATGCGAGCGCCCGCCAAGGGCTGCTGATCACGATACTTGGCGCGGATCGTCATCAGCGCCGGCATCTCGGTCTCGGCGATACGGATCTCGCGGCGCCCCCACTCCGCCAGGGAAAGATCGGCCACCCGGCAGTCCTGATGGGTGGGCGTGGTCACGGCAGGCTGGTTCATGGATCACCTCTTCGCAGGGAAAAGCATGCCCTTCACTATAGGCCCCCTCTCACATCGGCCGTCAAATTGGCTCTTCCTTCAGGGCATGAATCCCTCCACGCCGAGATTGGCCAGCCTCGCCGCCAGCCGATTCACTTCGTGATCGGAGAACCAGGCTCGCAGCGCCTGGGCCCGCTCCGGTCCGACCCCGGGCTCCCGCGTCCACTCATCCACCGAGCGTGCCGCCAGCACTGCCCAGCTTGCCGGCAGCGCGGACTCCACGCCGGGTGGGGCACCCAGGGCCTGCAGCCAGCGGGCAAAGGGTCGGGCCCGCGCTACCGTGAAAGTGGCCTCCAGATCTGCCGCGCGCACCTTACCGATGCCATGGGCCGCCTCCAACTCCGACGCGTCCAGGCGCATCCAGTCAAGCAGTCCATCCACCAGGCCCGCCCCGATGAGCGCCCGCCAGGTACCGGGACCAACTCCGGTGAGATTCAGTGCCTCGGGGCCAGAGAGCCAGGCCAGACGCGCCAGGAACTGCATCTCGCAGCCATTAGCTAGACGCAGGCAGCTCAAGGCGTGGTAGTCGTCGGAGTCGGGAAGCAAGAGCGGCTCCCGCTGCTCGGCCTGCCAGACCACGCCCTGCAACTGGGGAATCGTCAGCCCCGCCAGGGCGATCACCACGTAATCGCCGGGGCGGATGTCGTGGGCCTGCCACCGAGCCAGGGAACCCAGCGACACGCGCCGAATGGTGCGCCCCTCCAGCGCCACGGGATGGAGCTGCAGTACCGGTGTCACTCGCCCGCTGCGTCCGATTCGGAAGACCACGCCGCGCACCTCGGCCAGCGCCTCCCGGGCAGGATACTTCCAGGCCACCGCCCAGCCCGGCGGCTCGGCACGCCAGCTCTCCCCGGGCGGGCGTGAGGACTGGCGCAGCACCACGCCGTCGGTGGCAAACGGCTGGGGCTCGTGAAACAGCGCATCGCGATAGCGCACCACCTCGGCGATATCGGCCACCGGCAGGCTCCGTTCCCGGGTGTCGGCAAAGCCCAGCCGCGCCAGCACCGCGAGCCTCTGGGCCATCTTCCCGGGACCGTCGGGCCAGTCCCAGATAAAGAGTCCGATCTCGGCCGCCGCCGCGGCATCCAGCGTCTGCCGAGCCATCAGGCCAGCCACCCGCGCACGGGCCCCTGCGTCGCCCTCGTCCGCTTGCACGTGCCCGTCGAAGCGCCGATAGAGCTCGCCCTGCAGCACCGCATCCCGTCCCTCGGGCAGCCGCCGCGGCACGGCGGAAATACGCCGGGCATGGCGGGTCCAATCCTGACCCCAGACGCCATCACCGCGGCTGATGGCACGCACAAGTTCGCCTCGCTCATACACCAGCGTCACCGCCACGCCGTCGACCTTGGGCTGAACCCAGACGTCATGGCGCCGCGACAGCCAGCGCTCCACCGCCGACCGATCGGGCAGCTTGACGAGCCCAGTCTGGGGGAAGGGGTGCGCGGCGTCACCGCCCGGTTGACCCGGCACCGGCAGCACGGGCACCCGCTCGGGGTAACAGCGCCGCCAGCGCTCGAAGCTTGCTCGAGCCTGGTCGTAGACGTCATCGCTGACCAGGGACTCGCCGCGTCGGTAGTAGGCCTCATCCCACTCGGCGAGGCGCTCGACCAGAGGGCGTATCGTTGCCGCGGAGGGTGGCGCCGTGCAGGGCTCGGCAAGGGCGGGGGATGAGAGAAACGGCGGGAAGGCGGCCAGCCAGAGCAAGCCGACGAGAAGACGCTGGCGCATGGGCGACCCCGCTTGACGAGAGACTTGGTCTCACCATAGCAACAGGCCCCGCGCGGCGATGCCGGCGGGGCCTGTCATCTGGCGTAGGCGCCGGCTTACAAACCGGCGGCCTGGCGCAGGGCGTTGGCGCGGTCGATCTTCTCCCAGGGGAAGGCGGTGAAGGTCTCGGTGTGCTCCTCTCCCTGGGCATTGGTCCAGGTATAGGAGGTCTCGAAGGGCTCGCGACCGAAGTGACCATAGGCCGCGGTGAGCCGGTACATGGGATGCAGCAGGTCGAGCATGCGAGTGATGGCATGGGGCCGCAGGTCGAAATGCTCGCGCACCAGCTCGATGATGCGTGCGTCGTCGATGCTGCCGGTGCCGAAGGTATTGATCGAGACCGAGGTGGGCTCGGCCACCCCGATGGCGTAGGAGATCTGAATCTCGCACTTCTCGGCCAGGCCCGCGGCGACGAGATTCTTGGCCACGTAGCGGCCGGCATAGGCGGCGCTGCGATCCACCTTGGAGGGGTCCTTCCCAGAGAAGGCACCGCCGCCGTGGCGCGCCATGCCGCCATAGGTGTCGACGATGATCTTGCGCCCGGTCAGTCCGCAGTCGCCCACCGGCCCGCCGATCACAAACTTGCCGGTCGGGTTGATGTGATAGCGAGTCGTCTCGGTGAGCCACTCGGCGGGGATCACATGCTCGATGATCTCGCGTTTGACCATCTTGCGCAGCTCATCCTGGTCGATGCCCGGGTCGTGCTGGGTGGAGAGCACGACGGCGTCCACCGCACAGGGCTTGCCCTGCTCGTCATAGCGGAAGGTGACCTGGCTCTTGGCATCCGGACGCAGCCAGGGCAACAGACCGTGCTTGCGCAGCTCCGCCTGACGCTCCACCAGCCGATGGGCATAGTGGATCGGCGCCGGCATGTAGCTCTCGGTCTCGTTGGTGGCATAGCCGAACATCAGCCCCTGGTCGCCGGCGCCCTGATCCTCCGGCTGGCTGCGATCGACGCCCTGGGCGATGTCCAGGCTCTGCTTGCCGATCAGGTTGAGCACGCCGCAGGTCTCGCCGTCGAAACCCACGTCTGAGGAGGTGTAGCCGATGTCGAGAATCACCTGGCGAACCAGTTCCTCGAGGTCGACCCAGGCCGAGGTGCTGATCTCTCCGGCGACGATGGCCACGCCGGTCTTGACCAGGGTCTCGCACGCCACACGAGCGTTCTTGTCGCGGGCGATGATAGCATCGAGCACCGCGTCGGAGATCTGATCGGCAATCTTGTCCGGGTGGCCCTCGGAGACGGACTCGGAGGTAAACAGGGAGTATTCGCTCATGGCGTCCTCGAGCTTGTGTGAAGCACTCTTTAGGGGGCAAGAGTCTACACGCTGAGGCATGGTGGGGCATCCACGATTTGATGCCGGGCGTCAAGTCGGCGACAATATTGGACCGAATTCCATCGCGCCGCGCGCGTCCCGCGGCGACCTACCCATCCAGACTGCATGCCCCGCTGTACCACCGGCGGTGGCCATGACCCTTATTCCGCCGCAGGCGAGGAGCTACCCAATGCCGTCCCGATTCGAACTGGCCAATGCCATTCGCGCTCTCTCAATGGATGCCGTCCAGATGGCCAAGTCCGGCCATCCTGGCGCGCCCATGGGCATGGCCGACATCGCCGAGGTGCTGTGGAACGACTATCTCAAGCACAGCCCGGCAGACCCCAAGTGGGCCGACCGCGACCGCTTCGTGCTCTCCAACGGTCACGGTTCCATGCTCCTCTACTCCCTGCTGCACCTGACCGGCTACGAGCTGGGCCTCGAGGAACTGCAGAACTTCCGCCAGCTGCATGCCAAGACGGCTGGCCACCCCGAGTTCGGCTACGCTCCGGGCATCGAGACCACCACCGGGCCGCTGGGCCAGGGCCTGGCCAACGCCGTGGGCATGGCCATCGCCGAGAAGACCCTGGCCGCCCAGTTCAACCGCCCGGGTCACACCATCGTCGACCACACCACCTGGTGCTTCGTCGGTGACGGCTGCCTGATGGAGGGCATCTCCCACGAGGTCTCCTCCCTCGCCGGCACCCAGAAGCTGGGCAAGCTGATCACGTTCTATGACGACAACGGCATCTCCATCGACGGCGAGGTGGAGGGCTGGTTCACCGACGATACCGCCAAGCGCTTCGAGGCCTATGGCTGGCACGTGGTGCCCAACGTCGATGGGCACAAGCCCGAGGAGATCAAGGCCGCCATCGAGCTGGCGAAGAGTCACGACGACAAGCCGAGCCTGATCATCTGCAAGACCATCATCGGTTTCGGTTCGCCCAACAAGCAGGGCAAGGAGGATTGCCACGGCGCTCCTCTGGGCGAGGAAGAAGTCGCCCTGGCCCGCAAACAGCTCGACTGGCCCCACGCGCCTTTCAACATCCCCGAGCCGATCTACCAGGGCTGGGACGCCCGCGAGCAGGGTCAGGCCGCCCAGGGAGAGTGGCAGGCGCGCTTCGACCGCTATGCCGCTGCGCATCCCGAACTGGCCCGTGAGTTCCAGCGCCGCATGAAGGGCAAGTTGCCGACGCCGCTCTCCAGCGAAGCGATGCTCGAAAAGGCCCAGCAGGCCGGCGACTCCATCGCCAGCCGCAAGGCCTCCCTCAACTGCCTCAACGAGCTGGGTCCGCAGCTGCCCGAGCTGCTCGGCGGCAGCGCCGATCTGGCTCCTTCCAACCTGACCTTCTGGGACGGCGCCCTCGCCATCACCCCCGAGACCCCGGAAGGCAACTATCTGCACTATGGAGTGCGGGAGTTCGGGATGGGGGCGATCATGAACGGCATCGCCCTGCACGGCGGCTTCATTCCCTACGGTGCCACCTTCCTGATCTTCATGGAGTACATGCGCAACGCCGTGCGCATGGCGGCACTGATGGGCAAGCGCGCCATCTACGTCTTTACCCACGACTCCATCGGCCTGGGCGAGGACGGTCCCACCCACCAGCCGATCGAGCAGCTGACCAGCCTGCGCTCCACCCCCAACCTGGCCACCTGGCGCCCCTGCGACGCCACCGAAACCGCCGCTGCCTGGGATGCCGCCCTCAAGCGCAATTCCGGCCCCTCCGCGCTGGTGCTGTCGCGCCAGAACCTGCCCCACCAGGCGCGCACCAAGCAGCAGCTGGCCAACATCCAGCGGGGCGCCTATGTACTGCGCGACTGCGAGGGCACCCCGGAGCTGATCCTCATTGCCACCGGCTCCGAGGTCGGCCTGGCCATGGACGCCGCCACCGAGCTGGAACAGGCCGGGCATGCGGTACGAGTCGTCTCCATGCCCTCGGCCTTCCGCTTCGACGGTCAGGAAGTCGAATATCGCGAGAAGGTGCTGCCGAGTGGCGTCACCAAGCGTGTCGCCGTCGAGGCCAGCCACCGCGACTACTGGTACAAATACGTGGGCCTCGGGGGACGCATCATCGGCATGAGCACCTACGGCGAGTCCGCGCCGGCCGGCGATCTGTTCAAGCACTTCGGCTTCACCGTGGCCAACGTGGTGAAGGAAGCCAAGGAGCTGCTCGAAGGCTGACCCTGTCCTGAGCAAGGCGATGACAAGGGGCACGGCCGACTGGCCGTGCCCCTTTTGCTGTCGCCTACCAGACTGGCGTGACGCTCAGGCGATGGTGACCTCGGCGTCGAGGTAGACATCCTGGATGGCGTGCAGTAGCGCGACCCCCTCATCCATGGGCTTCTGGAAGGCCTTGCGCCCGGAGATCAGCCCCATGCCACCGGCGCGCTTGTTGATCACCGCGGTGCGCACCGCCTCGGCCAGGTCGGAGGCGCCCTTGGAACCTCCGCCGGAGTTGATCAGCCCGGCGCGCCCCATGTAGCAGTTGGCCACCTGATAGCGGGCCAGATCGATGGGGTGGTCAGTGGTCAGGGTGTCATAGACCCGGTCGTGGGTATGGCCGAAGCCGACGGCCCGGTAGCCGCCGTTGGTCTCGGGCAGCTTCTGCTTGACGATATCGGCCTTGAGAGTAGCCGCCAGGTGGTTGGCCTGGCCGGTGAGGTCCGCCGCCACATGGTAGTCGGTGCCCTCATGCTTGAAGGCCGGGTTGCGCAGGTAGGCCCACAGTACCGTGACCAGGCCCAGCTCATGGGCGCGGGCAAAGGCCTCGCTGATCTCCATGATCTGGCGACGGCTCTCGTGGGAGCCGAAGTAGATGGTAGCGCCCACCGCCACACAGCCCATGTCGAAGGCCTGCTCCACCTGGGCGAAAAGGGTCTGGTCGTAGATCGCCGGATGGCTCAGGGTCTCGTTGTGGTTGAGCTTGAGCATCATCGGGATGCGGTGGGCGTAGCGGCGCGCCACCGAGGCGAGCACGCCCAGCGTCGAGGCCACGCCGTTGCAGCCGCCCTCGATGGCCAGTTCGACGATGTTGGCCGGATCGAAGTAGGCGGGGTTGGGCGCGAAGGAGGCCCCGGCGGAGTGCTCGATGCCCTGATCCACCGGTAGCAGGCTGAGATAGCCCGTGCCGCCCAGCCGGCCATGGCCGAACAGCGCCTGGAGGTTGCGCATCACCACCGGGCTGCGATCGCTGTCGGCGACCACCCGGCCGACGAAGTCAGGCCCCGGCAGATGCAGGCTCTCGCGGGGAATGCCCCGGCACTGATGGGTCAGCAGGGCCTCGGCCTCGGTGCCGAGCAGCTTGGTGATATCGGTCATGGCGTTCCTCTCCTTGGTCGGGTTGACGTCGCTCTTCCCAGCGTAGTGGATGACCGTACCCACCGTGGGCCGGGCCTTGCAACCTGTCGCCAGCAGAGGACAAGGGCCCCGCGGTTAGCGACCGCTTCCTGCCCCGGCGCCTCGAGCGCGTCGCGCGAGGGCGGGGCGCGGCCGACACACCGCTAGCGTGCTAACATGCCGGACCTCTCCCGTTGCGACACTCGAGGATCATCGATGGCCGTTCTGCGCGGTTTCCTCTGGCTGCTGGGCTTTCTGCTGCTCGGTGATGCGCTGGTCACCCTCGCCGGCCTGCCGGTCTCCGCCGGGGTCGCCGGCCTGCTGTTGCTCACCGCCTGGCTGATGCTGCGCGGCACCGTGAATGCCGATATCGCCGCCGCCGCTCGGCCGCTGATCGGCGTGCTGGCCATGCTGATCATGCCCGGGGTGGTGGGAGCCTTCTTCATCCTCGACACCCTGGCCGGCCAGTGGCTGGCGATCCTTGCCGCCCTGGTGGGCGGCACCCTGCTCAGCGTCTTCACCACCCTGTGGCTGATGCGCCGGCTGATGGGCGAGGAGAGCCTCGACCATGAGTGAACTACTCGACCATCTGCTGACCACTCCGCTGCTGGCCATCGCCCTGACGCTGGCCGCCTACTTCGCCGGCGACCGGCTGTTACATCTGGTGGGGGCCCCCGGCTGGTGCCCACCGATTCTGGTCGCCGCCCTGCTGCTGGCCGGGGTGCTGGCGCTCACCGGCATCGACTACGCCGACTACCGGGAGGGCGCCGGCTGGCTGATGCTGCTGCTGGGGCCCGCCACCGTGGCCCTGGGCCTGCCCCTCTACCAGCAGATGGGCCACATCCGCGCCCTGTGGCGTCCGCTGCTGTTCTGCCTGCCCGTGGCCACCATCTTGGCGGCCCTCTACGCGGTGGCCATCGCCTGGCTGCTGGGCGCGACGCCGGAGACCCTCGCCTCCTTGGCACCCAAGTCGGTCACCGCGCCCATCGCCATTGGCATCACCGAGCAGCTCGGCGGCTCCGTGGCGCTGATGATGGGCGGCCTGCTGCTCACCGGGGTGGTAGCAATCGGCTTCGTTGAGCTGGTCGCCCGCTGGCTGGGCATTCGCGACGAACGCCTCCTTGGCCTGGCGCTGGGCATCAATGGTCACGCCCTGGGCACGGTGCGCGCCTTCGAGATCGGCCCCACCGCCGGCGCCTTCGCCTCCCTGGGCATGAGCCTCACCGGCATCCTCACCGCCCTGCTGCTGCCGCTGGCCTGGCGCCTGCCGGGACTCGTCGGGTGAAGTGCGCTAGAATCGCGGCTTTGATTTTCCGACTCATACCCCGCGACCTGGAGCCCCCGCCACCGCCATGGCCCATCGCATCGCCATCAACGGTTACGGCCGCATCGGCCAGTGCGTGCTGCGCGCCCTGATTGAGCAGCAGAGAACCGAGCAGCAGAGAACCGAGCAGCAGAGCGCCGAACAGCAGGGAGGCGAGGCGGCCGGCGGCTCCGGCCTGGCCCCTGAAGCATCCCTCGAAATCGTCGCGATCAATGAGCTCTCCGATCTCGCTACCATCGCCTACCTGACCCGCTACGACACCACCCATGGCCGCTTTCCCGCCTCGGTGGCGCAGAACGGCGCGGGACTGGTCATCGACGGACGCGAGATCCAGGTGCTCAGCGAGCCCGACCCGGACCGCCTGCCCTGGCGGGAGCTCGGTATCGACCTGGTGCTGGAGTGCTCCGGCAGCTTCAAGGACCGCGCGACGGCCTCCCGCCACCTGGCCGCCGGGGCCGGCCGCCTGCTCTTCTCCCAGCCGGCGGAGAGCGACGTGGATGCCACCATCGTCACCGGCATCAATGACCATGAGCTCGCCCCCGGTCAGCGCATCGTCTCGGCGGCCTCCTGTACCACTAACTGCCTGGTGCCGGTACTCACCGTACTCGACGATGCCCTGGGCATCGAAAATGGCGTCACCACGACCATCCACTCGGCGATGAACGACCAGCCGGTGATCGACGCCTACCACCAGACCGACCTGCGCCTGACCCGCTCGGCGATGCACTCCATCGTGCCGGTGGACACCGGCCTGGCGCTGGGCATCAACCGCCTGATGCCTCACCTGGCCGGACGCTTCGAGTGCCTCCATATGCGGGTACCGACCATCAATGTCTCGGCCATGGACATCGCCATCACGGTACGCCGCGACACCACCG
>PWIZ01000154.1 GCA_003560175.1 Halomonas sp.
GGAGCCGCGATCGCTGTGCATCTGCTCGGCGCGGCCCAGGTCCAGGCTCATGGCCCGTTGCAGGTAGTCGAGGCTGCGCACCACGAAGGGCTGGTCGAGGCGCAGCCGCTCCACCTCCAGGGCCACCTGGCGCTCCACCAGGGCGTTGCGCTCCTCACCCGGCATGTCGAAGAAGGCCGGATCGGCGCGCACCGTCTCGACCACCTCGCTTCTGATCTGCACCAGGCGCAGCTCATCAACCTGACCGCCCATGTTGGCCACCACGATGGTCAGGTAGACCCCCACCAGCACCGTGACCAGCAACGCCACCAGGCGCCTGACGGCGAAGAGCAGCAGGTGGCGCAGATCGCGCAGCCGGGCTCGGCGCAGGGAGGGCCCCCGCGGGTCGGTCGAGGCCAGGGGTTTCATCGGGTCACCTCCTCATCGGGTGGCACGGTGGCGAACACATGGGAGGCGAAGGCCGGCAGCGCCACCCGTCGGCTGGTCACCGCCAGCTCCAGGCTATTGGCGCCGCTGCCGAGCCCGGCCAGCGTCCCGGCGTCCAGCCGCACCCGCCACTCGCCGTCACCCAGGGAGACCGCCGCACCGCGGTGCGCCAGGGCGCCCTGGCCGTCGAACAGCAGGTAGTTCACCCCATAGATCGCCTCCTCCGGGTAAGGCTCGCCCTCTACGGTGACGCTGAGGCGAAACTCCGCGGCCTCGCGCCCCTCGGCGCCCCCCGCAGCCAGGGCATTGTGGCCAGAAGCCTCCCCCGCCTCCACCACCAGGGGGCCATCGAGCACCAGCTCCGGGATGGGCGCCGTGCTCAGGCCGAGCCAGCGGCCGGCCGGGTCACGGAAGCGCTCGAAGCGGCGCAGCACCACGCTGCCCGCCACCGGGTGCACCGCGTGCAGCCGATAGGGGCCGCTGCCCACCCAGAAGTGGCCGAACGCCTCGTGCCAGGCGCTCAGCGCCGCGAAACGTGACTCCCGCTCCCCCGGGACCAGCCACTCGGCCAGGGCCTGATCATAGGGCAGCGCCCCCGCCTCTCCGGCCTGCTCCAGCAGCCGCGCCAGCGCCGGCAGGCTGGGCCCGGCCACCAGGCTCAGCCAGTCGACGCCGTGACGGTCGGCCTTATTGGAGGAGAAGGCCAGCTCGCCGCGCCGCTCACCCAGGATCCCCAGCATCAGGGTGTGCCAGGGCAGCGGGCTCGGGGCCCGAGCGGCGACGATGCTCTCGGCGTCGGGGAAGATCTGGTCGCTGTAGATCTCGATCACCAAGGGCTCGGTGGAGAGAATATGCCAGCCGCGAAAGTGGCGGCGGAAGGCCTCGAAGGTGGCCAGGTGGGCGGGGTCGAAGAGCGGGCTCGATTCGCTTGCCCGCTCGAAGTCGAGTATCCAGGGCAGCACGAAGTCGGCCGGCGAGAGCGGCGAGCCGTCGTGCCAGCGGCGGTCGAACAGGTCGGCGTCGTAGTGGGCCCGCACCCGGGTACGGGCCGAGAGCCCCTCGGGGTGGGCCTGGTCGGCAGTGATGAAGTGCCCGTGGAGGGCGTCCCAGTCGACCCAGGCCTCGTCGGGCACCCTGATGCTCGCCTCTCGGGTCACCTCAAGCCACTCCATGGTGTGCTCCACCGGGACGCCCTGCTCCACCGCCACCTCGGCGCGGGCGATGCGCTGGGGGTGATAGAGCCCGGTATAGGGGTCGGGCAGCACCATCGGGTCCTGGGTGGCC
Organism: Halomonas sp.; assembly: GCA_003560175.1. Classification (GTDB taxonomy): domain Bacteria; phylum Pseudomonadota; class Gammaproteobacteria; order Pseudomonadales; family Halomonadaceae; genus Halomonas. The sequence goes on from PWIZ01000154.1 coordinate 1,711, forward strand.
CGGGTGATCATACGGTCGAAGGCCCAGTTGCTGCCGGCCACCGGGTTCCAGGGCTCACCCAGCAGGCCCGGCAGCCCCACTACCATGCGCCCGCCCAGACGGTCGGTGTAGCGCAGGGTATAGGGCCAGAGCGCGGAACCGGAGACGCCCCCGGCGAGGTCCGCGGCCACCTCGACGTTGGCAGCCCGGGCCGAGGCGTTGAGCTGATCCACCAGCCACACGCGAGAGGAGTCCTCCATGGCCAGCGCCAGGGCCTCTGCCATCATCGCCTGGCGCTCCTCCCAGCTGCGGTAGTCGCGCCGGGAGAGCCGGTCGGCCAGCTCGTCGAACTCGGGCGCGGGACGGTAGGCCTGCCACAGCGGCTCGGCGCGCCCGCGAGGCGTGTAGTAGAAGCTGAAGTTGTCGGCCTGGTCGCGCTGGATCACGATGGAGATCCAGGCGCCGGTGTAGAGGTGCCACTGGCCCGCGGCGGGATCCGTGGCGATCCACAGCCGCGAGGCCTCCTCGGCGGTGCGGTAGCGGCGTTCCACCTCGAAGCCTTCATCCTGAAGCAGGTTAGCCAGATAGTCTCCCACCCGGCGGCGCTCGTCCTCGGTGCGGATCAGCAGGCGCAGGCGCACCGGCTCGTCCTCGAAGAACCAGCGCCCCTCCCGACGCTCGGCGCCGAGCTCGCGCATGCCGGCGTCGATCGCCGCCCGGGCCCGCTCGGGGTCGTGGGCATAGCGCAGCTCCAGCTCCCGTGCGACCTCAGCCAGCCGCGCATAGTCGGGGAAGGCGCTGGAGAGCGGCAGGGTGCGCGGCACGGCCAGGCCGCCATAGAGCTCCTCGGCCACGTGGCGACGGTCGATCAGCCAGTTGAGGGCCTCGCGGATCGCCGGCAGGGCGAAGGGGTTGAGGCTGCCGTCGGCAAGCGTCGGCCCGGCCGGATTGAGGGTCAGCTCGCTGGAGGTACCATAGGCCAGGTCAAAGTCGGCTTGGACGGAATCGCGCAGCCGATTGACCACCGTGGGGCTGGAGATGCCCTGGCTGAAGAGCTGGTGGCTGCCCGCCTCGATCAGGCCGGTGACTCGGCCCAGCTCGGTCTCACGCAGGAAGACGATCTCGTCAAGCAGCGCGCCGCTGCGCTGGGCCAGGGCCGCTCGGTCGACCTCGGCGTTCAGCCGCAGCGATTCACGGGTCGCGCGTTCCCGCGCAGGCCCATCCTTCAATGGCCACAGCGCCACGGTCACTGCCGCGACCAGCAGCAGCGCACTGATGCCCAGTCCCACGCCTCTCATGGTCTCATCCCTGTTTCCGACAAGGCTTCAGGACTCCTACTGTGACCGAGCCGGGGCGCTGAAGGACAGGCACCCAGGGTGCCGGGTTTCAACGCTGCCCTGCCGGGATGACTGCCATCATTAGTGGACCCAATCGGCATCGAGACCTACACCTTGGAGCATGACTCCCGATTCGTCGCTCCCCGGCCGCGGTCCGCTGCCGTTGCTTCGCTTTCTCGGGCTGGTGCTGCTGGGCGCTGCGATCGGCGGGGTAGCCGCGCTGGCCGCTACCGGCTTCGTCCGTTGCGTGCTATGGCTCAACGAGCTGCTGCTGATCTCCCCACGCAGCCGCATGATGTTCGACCATTCCGGCGCCCTGGTCGCGGCCACCGTGGCCGTGCCGACCCTGGGCGGTCTGATCGTCGGCCACCTGCACCGTCATATTCCCGAGGGCCGTCCCCATACCCCCGCCGATGCCATCGCCGCCGTGCAGACCCGCCGCGGTCGGCTACCGGCCCGCGCCGGGGGAATCACCGCGGTGAGCGCCATGATCTCCCTGGGGGCCGGCGCCTCGGTGGGCCAGTACGGTCCGCTGGTCCACCTGGGGGCCACCCTGGGTTCTCTCGGCGCACGGCTGATGCGGCTGGGCCGCTCGGAGGACAACATCACCATCGCCTGCGGCGTGGCCGCGGCCATCGCCACCGCCTTCAATGCCCCGCTGGCGGGCATCATCTTCGCCCATGAGGTGGTGCTGCGCCACTATGCACTGCGTGCCTTCGCGCCCATCGCCGCGGCCGCCATCGTCGGCCATGTCATTGCCACCCAGGCGCTGGCGCAGGGGGCGCTCTTCCATGTGGCCGACACCGTGGTGCCACGGGCCTGGGAGTTCGGCCTCTTCGTCGCCATCGGTGGGGGCGGCGCCCTGGTCGCAGGCGCCTACATGCATGCCATACTGGGCGTCGGCCGCCTGGCCGCCCGCTTGCCCCTGCGTCCGGCGCTGCGCCCGGCCCTGGCCGGCGCCATGCTGGGCACCCTGGCCCTCTGGGTGCCCGATATCCTGGGCATGGGCCAGGAGACGCTGCGCTTCGCCACCATCCCCGGTGCCTTTGGCGGCGGCGAGCTGCTGCTGGTGCTGGCCCTCAAGATCGCGGCCACCGCCCTGTGCCTGGGCATGGGCTTCAGCGGCGGGGTGTTCAGCCCCGCTCTGGTGATCGGCACCCTGTTCGGCGCGCTTTGTGGCACCCTGGTCGCCAGCATCAGCGGCGCTCCCCAGGAGACCTTCATCTTCTATGCGGTGTGCGGCATGGTGGCGGTTACCGCCCCGGTGATCGGCGCCCCGTTGACCAGCCTGCTGATTGTCTTCGAGCTGACCGGCAACTACGCCCTGACCACCGCTGCCCTGGCCAGCGTGACCCTGGCCAGCCCCATCGCGGCCCAGCTGTTCGGTCGCTCGCTGTTCGATATCCAGCTGCACGGTCGTGGCCTGGATCTCTCATCGGGGCGCGGTCGGGCCCTGCTGATGGACACGCCGGTGATCGACTATCTGACCCAGGCCTGCGTCACCCTCTCCCCGGGCATTTCCCTGGATGAGGCCATCACCACTTTGGCCCGGGAGCGCCATAGCGAGGCCTACCTGGTGGATGAACAGGGCCGCTATCACGGCTGCGTGACCCTGGCCGAGCTGGAAGCGGCCCGCCAAGAGGCCGGTGGGCGCCGGCGGACCCAGGCCTGCGTGGACACCAGGCGCCCCACCCTCTGCCGCGACTCCACCCTCTGGGAAGCCATGGCGCTGCTCGAGGAGGTCACCGGCGAGGCCCTGGCGGTAGTGGATGAGGGGGTCTTCCGCGGCGTGGTCTACGAGGTGCATATCGCTCATGCCTACCTCCACCAGAGCGACGCCCTGCGCCGCGAGGAGCACGGCCATGGTTAGCCGCCCGATCGCCGTCCTGCTGCTGGGGCTGACCGCCTGGGCCACGACCGCCCTCGCCGAACCGCTGCGCGTGCTCAGCTGGGGCGGCGCCTACGAACGCGCCCAGCGCGAGGCGCTCTTCGACCCCTTCACGGAGCAGACCGGCCGGGACGTGGAGGTCCACCAGTATGACGGCGGCCTCGACGCGCTACGACGCGCCGAGGCCGACTGGGATGTCATCGACATGACCCGCAGCCAGGCCATGGCCGCCTGCCGGGAGGGACTGCTGCAGCCGCTGCCCCACAACCTACCCGCCCCGGCGCCGGACGGCACTCCCGCCGAACGAGATTTTCTACCCGGCGCCATCGGCGAATGCGCGCTCACCCATTCGATCTTCGCTACCGTGGTCGCCTATCGTCGGGATGCCTTCCCCGGCCGGCGACCCACCCGCATCGCCGACCTCTTCGACCAGCAGCGCTTCCCCGGACCCAGGGCCCTGCAGCGTACCCCGGCGGTCAATCTGGAGTGGGCGCTGCTCTCCTACGGAGTCGCCCGGGAGGAGCTCTACCGACTGCTCAGCACCCCGCGCGGCCTGCGGCTGGCCCTCGATCGACTGGGCGAACTCGAGGAGACGCACTGGTGGGAAGCGGGCGACGAGTCACCGCGACTGCTCACCGAGAGCGAGGTGGTAATGGCCTCGGGCTACAACGGCCGGTTCTTCGACGCCGTGATCAACCAGGGCGCCGACATCGAGATCCTCTGGGATGCCCAGGTGCAGGAGCACGAGACCTGGGCCATCCCCCGCCATGCCCGCCAACCCGACAAGGCGCGAGAGTTCATCCGTTTCGCTACCTCCACCGAGAGGCTCGCCGAGCTGGCTCGGCGTATTCCCTACGGGCCGGCACGACGATCGGCCATTCTCCAGGTCACTACCCACCCTGACAGCGACCTGGACATGCGACTGCACATGCCCACTCATCCGCTGAATGACGCAGGCGCCATCGTCAAGGACGAGGACTGGTACGCCAGCACTCGGTCACGCTTGGACGACTACTTCGAGGCGTGGCTGGCACTCCGTGGCTGCCTCATTTCTGTAAACGAACCGTGTCCGTCCCCCTGAATCACCGGTGGCGACTGCTATGCTGTAGGCATGACGACGGGGCAGACAGGGCCCGCCTGGAACTCGACGTAGAGGAAGTGGAGTAAGCCATGCTGGCCGAACTGTTGATCGCCCTGGCCCTGGCCCAGGGCCCCGACCCCATCGCCGCGGCCTTGGCTCGCTTCAGGGCCCTCGCCGCCTACCAGGCGACCCTGCACAGCCAAGGCGCCCGCGGCGAGGAGGTGATCGGCTACAGCTATCGCCGCCCCGGCCATATCCGCCTCGACATGATCGCCCCCCAGCGCGGCGCCGTGCTGATCTACCGCCCCGAAACCCGCCGGGTGCGGGTCTGGCCCTTGGGTGTCCCGGGTCTCAGTCTCAACCTGCGTCCCACCCACCGGCTGCTGCGCAGCGCCCGGGGACACCGGGTCGACCAGTCGGATCTGGGCACCCTGCTGCGCAACGTCCAGCGCCTGCAGTGGCAAGGCGAGCTGCGTGCGCTGGGCGAATCACGCCTCGGCGAGCACGCGGTGCTTCATCTTGCGATTCAGGGCGCACCGGGCCATGCGGTGGGCGAGGTCAACCGCTACGAGCTGTGGCTCGACGCCGAGCATGGGCTGCCGCGACGGGTGGTCAGCTTCGACCGCCACGGCCGGGAGCTCGAGCGGGTAACGCTGGACGAGCTGGTGCTCGACCCGCCGCTGCCCGCAGACCACTTCTCGCCCTGAGGACTGTCGGCCATGGCAGACTACCGTTTCGTTACCCGTTGGCGCCTGGCGGCCCCTCGGGAAGCCATCTTCCAGGCCCTCGGCGAGCCTGCGGAGTGGCCGGCCTGGTGGCCGGGGCTCGAGTCCGCCGAGCGCCTGGCCCACGGCGATGATACGGGTCTGGGGCGGCGCTATCGCTATCGCTGGCGCAGCGCCTTGGGCTACCGGCTGCATTTCATGGTGTGCGTGACCCGCGTCCATTTGCCCTCGCTGATCGAGGCCCGGGCCAGCGGCGACCTGGAGGGCCTCGGTCGCTGGACCCTGCAGGAGGTCGAGGGCATCACCGAGGTGACCCATCTGTGGCGAGTACGCACCACCCCTCGCTGGATGAACCTGATCGCCCCCCTGGCCCGCCCGCTCTTCGCCCGGAGCCACCACGCCCTGATGCAACGCGGCGCCCGGGGCCTGGCCGATCACCTGGCGGCACCGCTGATCGGCAGCGTGGAGATTCACGGCTGATCGCGACGCCGAGCGCGCAGAACCAGGTTGCGTGGCGTGAGTGCCCGCGCGCAGAAGGTTCCGAGCTCCACCGCGTAGCCCGCCTCCTCGAGGAAGACGAGACGGTCTAGCGCCAGCCACACCTCCAGGGGACGCCGGAACAGGTGGCGAGCCACCTCGAGCCGAGCCACCTCGGCCTGGCGTTGCCAGCCCCCCGCCTCCAGACGGACCCAATCGACGTTCCCGGGCAAGGCAATGCCCTTCCGGTCGGCCGCCCAGCGGCAGAACGCCGCGAAGGTCTCGGGCATCTGCCCGTAGGCGAGGCTCGGCACCGGCAGGTAGGCGTCGATGCCGCGCACCTGGCGCTGCAGCCGGTCGAAACCGAGCCGCCAGGCGCCGGCCCGCTGACGGTGGCGCTGAACCCCGCGTGGCGCAGTAACGGTTTCCTGCACGGCCAGGGCCAGGTCGTCGCGGGAGAGCGCCAGGCCGTGATCCGCAACCAGCCGGCGACCGAGCCGGGAAAGTGGCTGGTAGCGGTCATCCGCAGTGCGCTGGTAGCAGCAGGGCGCCAGGGTCACCGCACTGCCCGCCTCGACGGCGAGCTCCAGCAGGCGCCGGTGCAGATCGCCACAGGCGTGCAGCGCCGCCACCCGGGTCCGCCCATTCAGCCAGCGACCGGCGTCCTCGGCCATCACGTTCTGCTCGCGCAGCGCCACCCGTGCGCCCTGTCGTTCGGCCAGCACCTGGCCCGACTCACAGAGCGCGGGCTGCCACTCCAGGGCGGTCACCTCCATGGCATGGTGGTGCGACAGCGCCCGGGAGAGGTGTCCCTTGCCGGCACACCACTCCACCAGAGCTTCGTCCCTTCGGACCTCTATCCGAGGCAGGAAGGCCTGAACCTGGCGCCACTTGCGCTCGCCGACGCCCTCTCTCCAGGCCTCGGGCAGGGACTCACCCTGCCCCGCCAACTCCGGCAGAGCCACCAGCCGAGCCAGATCCTCCACGGGTAACCAGCCAGCCAGGGGAGAGTCCGTGAAGGGATCCTCCTGCAGACGCGCCAGCTCTGGCTCGGAGAGGGCCAGCAATGCCTCGGCAATCCTCGGCCAGCGGCTGCGCCAGGGCAACCGAGGGTGCTGGAAGGGCAGGCAGCGCCACAGCGGCTGCCATTCGGCCAGCCGTTCGGCAAGCTGGGTGAAACGCTCGGTGTGGGTCATCGATCAAATGGCAATGAAGTCCTCGAAGGCTCGGTGTGAACCCGCTCACCATCATTGTGACACGGAGGGCGGCGCCAACGCGCCAAACGGCGCCGCTCGAGCCGGTGTGATATAACCCGGCACCGCAACGCCACTGTTGCCCACAGGGAGAATGCCATGGGTCGTTTCGTCTTCACTCTTGCTGCACTGGCCGGCCTGGCCTACGGCGGGCTCTACTTCTACTACGGCCACGCCGCGCAGCAGGCCATCGAGGAACAGCTGGAGACCCGCGGGCTTACCACCGTCGAGGTGGCAAGCATCGACTATGGGCTCCTCGCCCCGGTGAGCCAGGAGGCCGACATCGCCGTCAATATCCGCTATCGCGGTGCCGAGGCCACGCTGGATATCCGCGTGATCGGCCATCCGATCTTCTCCGATGAGATCCGCCTGGAACTGGACGGGCTGCAGGCCCTGAGGCTCAGCATCGGGCTGGGTGGCTGAACCATGTTTCCGGCCTGTCTCTCGGGCATGGGCATGCTATCCTCGCCGTTTACTGCCGGCGGCCCCGCCGGCATCAGAGAGCCAACGTTCAGGAGACTTACATGGCCAAGGCAACCGCGCGTCATATTCTGGTAGACAGCAAGGAGAAGTGTGAGGCCCTCAAGGCCGAGATCGAGGGTGGCCGCGACTTCGCCGAGGTGGCCCGCGAGAACTCCAGCTGTCCCTCTAGCCGCCAGGGTGGCGACCTGGGCAGCTTCGGCCCAGGCCAGATGGTCCGTGAGTTCGATGAGGTGGTCTTCTCCGGCGAGTTGAACAAGGTCCACGGCCCGGTCAAGACCCAGTTCGGCTACCACCTGCTCGAGATCACCAGCCGCAGCTGATGGTCTGCCCCGCTGGTTAAAGCCGCCCAGGGTTCCCCGTGGGCGGCTTTTTCTTGTACATATACTGCAAAGCCCTCACTCCCTGTATCATTCGGCGAGCCGCGTTAGGATGGGAGAGACCATCGATCATCTCGGGAGACGGACACAATGAACGACGAGGCCATTCAGGCGAGCATCCGCAAACTGCTGAAGAACGTGAGTGTTACCACCCGCCATCACTTCGACGGAGACATCACCCTTGAGTGACGCCCCGGTTATTGCCGTCGAGCGGCTCTCGAAATCCTATGCCAGTGGCTTCGAGGCGCTCAAGGAGGTCAGCCTGGAGATCCGCCACGGCGAGATCTTCGCCCTGCTGGGCCCCAACGGCGCGGGCAAGACCACCCTGATCAGCGTGATCTGTGGCCTGGTCAACGCCACCTCGGGGAGGGTGCTGGTGGATGGCCACGATAACGTGCGCGAGTTCCGTGCCGCACGCGAGCGGATCGGCCTGGTCCCCCAGGAGCTGACCAACGAGGCCTTCACCA
>PWIZ01000186.1 GCA_003560175.1 Halomonas sp.
CGATGGCGTTGAGCTTCTGGCGCACCGACTTCTTGCGCTGGGTCTGGCCGGGCATGATGAAGGTGCGACCGATGTAGCGGTTCTTCATGAAGCCCTCGCGGTAGGTCACCCCCAGGTGCTGGGCGAGCTCCAGGGCCGAGGTGCGCGAGGTGTCGGGGATCGGGATCACCACGTCGATGTCGTGCTCCGGCCACTCGCTCTGGATGCGGTCGCCGAGCTTGCGGCCCATCTCCATGCGGGTGCCGTAGACGTAGGCGCCGTCGAGAATGGAATCGGGGCGCGCCAGGTAGACGTGTTCGAAGATGCAGGAGGCCAGCCGGGGGGCATCGGCGCACTGCTGGGTATGGATCTGGCCCTCCATGTCGACGAAGATCGCCTCCCCCGGGTCCAGGTCGCGGTGCAGTTCGAAGCCGCCCACGTCCAGCGCTACTGACTCGGAGGCGATCATCACTTCCTGGCCGTGCCCCTCGTCGCGGGTGCCGAAGACCACCGGGCGGATGCCGTTGGGGTCGCGGAAGGCCACCAGGCCGACGCCGTTGATGATCGCCACCGCCACGTAGCCGCCCTTGCAGCGGCGATGCACCCGGCGCACGGCGTCGAAGATGTCGCCCGGCGCCAGGTGCAGTCCCTGCTTGCCCAGCTCGTGGGCGAAGACATTGAGCAGCACCTCGGAGTCGGAGCTGGTGTTGATATGGCGCAGGTCCGAGGTGAACAGCTCCTGCTTGAGCTGCTCGGAGTTGGTCAGGTTGCCGTTATGCGCCAGGGAGATGCCGTAGGGAGAGTTGACGTAGAACGGCTGGGACTCCGCCTCGCTGGAGGAACCAGCGGTGGGATAGCGCACGTGACCGATACCCACGTTGCCCCTGAGGCGCGTCATGTGGCGTGTATGGAAGACGTCACGCACCAGCCCGTTGCTCTTGCGCAGCAGGAAGCGGCCCTCATGCCAGGTCATCATGCCGGCGGCGTCCTGTCCGCGATGCTGAAGCACCGTCAGGGCGTCATAGATGCCCTGGTTCACCGCCTGCTTGGCCATAAGGCCCACGATACCGCACATTCCACCTTACCTCGCTTGCCTGGAGCTTGATTTGAAGAGTCAGGGCGGCACCGGCTGACCGATCCACCCGGAAGTCATCTGTCAGGAGTTGTCGTGTCGTCGCCGGTCGCCTCGCCGCGTCCGGGAAGGGAGATCTCGCTCAGGGAGCCGGGAGTCTCGGGCATCTGCCCCTCCCAGGCCTCGAGCTGGGTGACCGCCCAGTCGCGCAGCTGCTCGAAGTGGGGGCGCAGCTGGGCATCTTGCCAGGCCTCGAGCTGGGCCAGCGGGGTCAGGCCGATGACAATGGTGGCCAGCACCAGGATCGCGGCCCCCTTGGCGGCGCCGAAGGCCGCGCCCATGATCCGGTTGAACAGGCCCATGCCGACCCACTCCACCGCGGCATGGACCAGGCGAATGATGATGCCACACAGCAGCACCACGCCGAAGATCACCAGCACGAAGGCCAGTACCAGGCGCCCGTCGGGATTGTCGATCACCCCGGCGAGCAGATCCGCCACCGGCTGGGCCAGTAGCCGGGCGGCCATCAGGGCGATGACCCAGGCCGCCAGCCCCAGGGCCTCGCGGATCAGCCCGCGCATGAAACCGGTGACCGCCGTGACGGTCAGCAGGGCGATGAAGATCCAGTCCAGCCAGGTCAATGCCATGCTCAGTTCCTCGCCCGCACCAGTAGACCCTGCTGGTTGATCCGGGCCTTGAGCTCATTCATGGCCCGCTCGCCGGCCTCGGAAGAGTCATAGGGACCCGCATAGACCGTGGTGAGGTTGTTGTCGCGGGGCCGGCTATAGGCCGGAAAGCCCTCCTCGCGCAGCTGCTTGAGCAGGCGCTCGGCGTTGGCCGGTTCGCCGAAGCTGCCCACCTGTACCGCCCATTCCCCGCCGGGGGTGGCGGGCGACGGCGCAGCGGCTGGCTGGCTGCGGCTGGCGCTCTCGGCCATGCGCTGATCGGCGGCTCGGGCCAGCTCGGCGATGGGGTCAAGGGCCGGCTCACTGGCCGGTGCCGGTTCGTCGGCGGGCGACGGGGCCGGTTCGGACCGAGCCAGCTGCTCGGCGGCCTCCTCGGCCCCGGGTGCCACCCTGGGCGAGCCAGGCTCACCCAGGCTCTCCGGCGGCCGCGGCGGTGGCACCTCGGTACGCGGCACGTCCACGGGCTGTTCGATGGTCAGCACCGGTTGGGGCCGCTCACTGCGAGGCTCCGGTTCGCTTAACAGCAGCGGTATAAAGATCACCGCCAGGGCGATCACGATGACCGCGCCGCTGATGCGTTCACGCCATCCGTATTTCATCGGGGTTCCTCGTTGACGCTTGTGTCAGACATAGTCTGCCCCTTGCACGGGTTCTGCGCCAACCACTCGAGCACCTCCCCTACGGTGAAGAAGGAGCCACATACGAGCACACGATCCTCCGGTGCCAACCGTTCGGCCAGCCAGGCGGCGCCGGCGCTGGGCGAGGCGGCGCGGTGGAGAACGTCGGCCCCCCGATCCGCCAGGCATCCAGCCAGGGCATCGGCGCTGCGCGCCCGCTCGCCGGCCAGAGTTGCCGTAACCCAGCCATCCACAACCGGCGCCAGGGCGGCGATCACCCCCTCGGCGTCCTTGTCACCCAGCATGGCCAACAGCACCCAGGTCCGCCCGGTACAGGGACGCGAGGCGAGACGCCCGGCCAGATAGGTGGCGGCATGGGGGTTATGGCCCACGTCCAGGCACCACTGGCCCAGCCACTGCATGCGCCCCGGGAGTTGGACACCGAGCAGTGCCCGGCGGCAGGCCTGCTGCTCGAGTTCGACGCCGGCCAGGGCCAGGGCCTGGAGCGCCGTGGCGGCGTTGTCCAGGGGTAGGCCGGGGTCCGGGAGGCTTTCATCCCACCAGAAATCTTCGCCCAGGGCGTAGACCGGCGCGCCGAGCTCGCCGGCCACCTCCCGCACGCTGGCGGGCAGCGCGGTGCTGCCCAGCACCGCGGGGCGGCCGGCGCGCAGAATCCCCGCCTTCTCGCGGCCGATCTGCGCAAGATCGGTGCCGAGGAAGGCGGCGTGGTCCTGGGCCACGGTGGTGACCACCGCCACGTCCGGGTCGATGACGTTAACCGCATCCAGCCGCCCACCCAGGCCCACCTCGAGAAGCGCGATATCGGCCGGTTGCCGGGCCATGGCCCACAGCGCCCCCAGGGTCCCCACCTCGAAGTAGGTGAGGCTGACCGGCTCGCCGGCCAGGCGAGCCCGCTCCACGGCGACGAAGCCCGCCATCAGGGTAGCGTCGTCCGCCGCTTCGCCGTTCAGACGCAGCCGCTCGTTGTAGCGAATCAGATGCGGGGAGGTGTAGGTGGCGGTGGTGAGCCCGTGGGCCCGGGCCAGCGCCTCGAGCATGGCCACGGTGGAGCCCTTGCCGTTGGTACCAGCCACGGTGATCACCCGGCCGGCAAGGGGGCCATCAAGAAGCCCCATGCGATGGGCAACCTCGGCAACGCGCTCGAGGCCAAGGTCGATGCCCACGGGGTGGGCATCTTCCAGGCGAGCCAGCCAGGCGTCGAGGGTGGTGGGCAGCGCCGCACTGGGCATCGGTTTCGCGACGGTCATTGGCTCAGCGACGGCCATCGTCCTGAACGCCGTTGGCGCCGGAGGTGGTCGTCGCCTCCTCACCGTTGGGCGCCGGAGACGTGGCCGGTGTCTCGACGCCCTCCTCCACCGCCGCGCTCTCTGCCGCATCCACCAGGTCGGGCTCGTCGGCGAGCAGTTCGGGGAGTCCCAGGGCGGGCTGATGGGTGAACTTGCGCAGCAGCGCTCCCAGGCGAGTCCGCATCTCGCGGCGGTGCACGATCATGTCGACGACGCCGTGATCGAGCAGAAACTCGCTACGCTGGAAGCCTTCGGGGAGCTTTTCGCGCACGGTCTGCTCAATGACCCGGGGGCCGGCGAAGCCGATCAGCGCGTTGGGCTCGGCCACGTTGAGATCGCCCAGCATGGCAAGGGACGCCGAGACGCCGCCGAACACCGGGTCGGTGAGCACCGAGATGTAAGGCACGCCGGCCTGCTTGAGCCTCTCGAGGGCGGCGGAGGTCTTGGCCATCTGCATCAGCGAGAAGAGCGCTTCCTGCATGCGCGCCCCACCGGAGGCGGAGAAGCAGATAAACGGAATGCCCTCGTCGTGGGCCAGGGTCGCGGCACGTACGAACTTCTCGCCGACCACGGCCCCCATGGAGCCCCCCATGAAGCTGAATTCGAAGGCGACAACGACCACCGGCAGGTCATCGAGCCGTCCGCGCATGGCGATCAGGGCATCCTTCTCGCCGGTCTCCTTCTGGGCCGCCGCCAGGCGGTCCTTGTACTTCTTGGAGTCGCGGAACTTGAGTCGATCGACGGGCTCGACGCCGACGGCCAGCTCTTCGCGGCCCTCCTTGTCGAGGAACCAGTCGAGACGCTTGCGCGCCGTGAGCCGCAGATGATTGTCACACTTGGGGCAAACGTCGTGATGCTTGTCGAGTTCGGGCAGGTAGAGCACCGCCTCGCACTTGGGGCACTTGCGCCAGAGGCCGTCGGGCACGCTGGCCCGGCGGTCCTTGCGCTGGATACGTCCCATGGAGGGTACGATCTTGTCTAGCCAGCTCATGTCAGAAGGGTTTCCGTCATGTGGTCGGCGCCCGGCACTCGCCGGGCGCATGGGTCGAATACGGTGGCGAAGGCCCCGCTCAGCTTGCGCTCATGGCATCCAGGGCCTGGCGCATCTCGCCGAGCACCGCCTTGAGCTCGCCGGCGATCACTTCGGGGCGCTCGGCGTTCTCGGCGATGCGACTGACCAGCGCCGAGCCGACGATGACGCCATCGGCTACCTGGCCTACCTTGGCGGCCGAGGCACCGTCGCGGATGCCGAAGCCCACGCACAGCGGCAGGTCGGTCATCTCACGCAGGGGGGCCAGATGGGCGGCAACATCGTCCACGTCCAGAATGGCGGAACCGGTCACCCCCTTGAGCGACACGTAGTAGATATAGCCTTCCGCGTGGGCACATATTGTAGCGGCCCGGGCGTTGGAAGTGGTAGGCGCCACCAGAAAGATCGAGGCCAGGCCGTGGGACTTGAGCAGCGGGCCCACCTCGTCGGCTTCCTCCGGAGGCATATCCACGGTCAGCACACCGTCGACACCCGCCGCCGCGGCCTGCTCGGCGAATGCCGCAAGACCGAGGCGCTCCATGGGATTGAGATAGCCCATCAGCACCACCGGCGTGGTGGTGTCGGTCTGGCGAAACTCGCGCACCATCTCGAACAGATGGCTGAGGCGCACACCGCGCTTCAGCGCCCGCTCGCAGGCCTTCTGGATCACCGGGCCATCGGCCATGGGGTCGGAGAAGGGCACCCCCAGCTCGATCACGTCGGCCCCGGCCTCCACCAGGGCGTGCATGAAGCCCACGGTGTGTTCGGGGCCGGGGTCGCCGGCGGTGATAAAGGGAATCAGGGCGCGGCGGTCCTGGGCCTTGAGCTCGGCGAAGCGTTGGTCGATACGATTCATGGTCTGGGCCGTCATCTAGAATTCGATCCCGTCGATCTTTGCCACGGTCATGATGTCCTTGTCACCACGACCGGAGAGGTTGATCACGATGTTCTGGTCGGTACGCATGGTCGGCGCCAGCACCTTGGCATAGGCCAGGGCGTGAGCCGTCTCCAGGGCCGGCATGATGCCCTCGACCTGGGTCAACTCGCGAAAGGCCGCCAGCACGTCGATGTCGTTGGCGGCCACATAGTTGACCCGCCCCACATCCTTCCACAGCGCATGCTCGGGGCCGACACCCGGGTAATCCAGGCCGGCAGAGATGGAGTGGGTGTCAGACACCTGGCCGCCCTCGTCGGACATCAGATAGGTGCGGTTGCCATGCAGCACGCCTCGCGGCGCCCCGGAGGAGAGCGGCGCGGCATGGCGGCCGGTCTCGACGCCATCACCGCCGGCCTCAACGCCATACATGGCCACCTCGTCATCCTCGACGAAGGGGTAGAAGAGGCCCATGGCATTGGAACCGCCGCCGACACAGGCAATCAGCGCATCGGGTAGCTTGCCGAACTCCTCGAAGGACTGTCGGCGCGCCTCCCGGCCCACCACCGCGTTGAAGTCGCGAACCAGCATCGGGTAGGGATGCGGACCGGCCACGGTGCCAATGATGTAATAGGTGGTGTCGACGTTGGTCACCCAGTCGCGCAGCGCCTCGTTCATGGCGTCCTTGAGCGTACGGGTACCGGACTCCACCGGAATCACGTTGGCGCCCAGCAGGCGCATGCGATAGACGTTGAGCTTCTGACGCTCCACGTCGGCGGCGCCCATATAGACGTCGCACTCGAGCCCCAGCCGGGCCGCCACCGTGGCAGAGGCCACGCCGTGCTGGCCGGCGCCGGTCTCGGCGATCACCCGCGGCTTCCCGGTCTTCTTGGCCAGCAGTGCCTGGCCCACCGTGTTATTGACCTTGTGGGCGCCGGTATGATTGAGGTCTTCGCGCTTGAGCCAGATCCGCGCGCCCCCGATCTGATTTGACCATCGCTCGGCCAGATAGAGCGGCGAGGGACGGCCCACGAAATGGGCCAGGTCGTAGTCGAATTCCGCCAGGAAGTCCGGGTCGTCGCGAAGACTCATATAGGTCTTGGCCAGATCGTCCAGGGCGAAGCTCAGGGTCTCGGAGACGAACCGGCCGCCGTAGGCACCGAAATGGCCACTGGCATTCGGTAGTCGGGTCAGGTCACTGAACTTGCTCACGAAAGACACCTCACTAGATCGCCAGAAGGCAAAGGGATGAAAAACGGTGACGGCGCGTGATGACAGGCGCCAAACCTTGGCCGGGAGAAAGTGTCAGCGCGACAGGCGCGCCGCATCACCTCTGCCCACGGCCGCGAAGAAGGCGGCAATCCGACCGGCATCCTTGATGCCGGGAGCGGACTCCACTCCGCCGGAAACATCCACCGCGAAGGGCGCCACGACACCAATGGCCCCTGCCACATTATCGGCGAGGAGACCTCCGGCGAGGATAACAGGTTTTGCCAGCCCTGCGGGGATTCGGGACCAGTCGAAGGTCTCGCCGGTGCCGCCCGGCACGCCGGGGCGATAGGCATAGAGCAGCAGCGCCTGGGCACCTTGATAGGCCTCGGCGGCGGCGTCAAGATCGAGGCCGTCGCGCATGCGCAGCGCCTTGATCCAGGGGCGTCGGAAGCCCTCGCAGAAGGCCGGCGATTCGTCACCGTGGAACTGCAGCAGGTCCAGGTGCGCGGCGCAGCGCTCGATCAGCGCCGGCTCCTGGTCGACGAAGAGCCCCACCCGGGTAACGAAGGCCGGCACCCGTGCGGCCAGCTCGGCCAGGCGGGCCTCGTCCACGGCGCGCCGGCTGCCGGGCCAGAGCACGAAACCCAGGGCATCGGCGCCGGCCGCCACGGCCGCATCGACATCCTCGACGCGGGTCAGGCCGCAGAGTTTGACGCGAGTGCGCTGGATCATACCCCCTCCCCTTCAACAGCCACCGGCCGGCCGCGCCGGAACTCAACCATGGGACAGTCGGGCAGCGCACGCTCGCCGGTCCACTCGCCGAGGAAGGCCAGCAGATTGGGGCCTAACGGCTCCCGCGGCAGGCCCCAGCTCTCGTCATAGAGTGAGTCGACGAAGTGCAGGCCACAGGCCGGCGCGGTGACGTCGCCCAGGGTGCGATCCTTGAGCGCCATCAGATCTGATATATAGTCGTCACCGCGCTCGCCACGACCCACGGTGACCAGGGCGCCGACGATATTGCGGATCATGTGGTGCAGGAAGGCATTGCCCTGCACGTCCACCACCACCAGGGGACCGTGACGGTGTACCTCGATGAAGTGGAGGTGGCGCCAGGGGGTCTTGGACTGGCAGCCGGCGGCACGAAAACTGGAAAAGTCATGCTCCCCCACCAGGGCCTGGGCGGCGCGGTGCATGGCATCGGCATCCAGCGGGTCGCGGCACCAGGTGACGTTGGCGCGCTCCAGCACCGGACGGCTGGGCTGGTTAAGCAGGATGTAGCGGTAGCGGCGCGCCAGGGCCTTTAAACGGGAGTGGAAGGTCTCCGGTACCTCCTTGACCCAGCGTATGGCGACATCTCGGGGCAGATTGGCATTCACGCCAAATACCCAGGCCTTCTGGGAGCGTGGCACCGGCGGGTCGAAGTGGATGATCTGGCGAGTGGCGTGCACGCCAGAATCAGTGCGGCCGCTGGCATGCACGCGAATCGGCTGGCTGGCCACCTTGCCCAGCGCCTTCTCGATAGCGGCCTGCACGGAGGGCGAATGCTTGAGGAATTGGTAGCCACAGTAGGCGCTGCCGTCGTACTCCACCCCCATGGCCAGGCGTCCGGCCAGGGGGGTGCGGTCATCCAGGAGTTTGAAGAGGGTCATGCGGCGATCAGGCATCCAGTCGTCTGAGCAGCGCCGCCGCCTCGTCGCGGATGGCCGGGTCGTCGCTGAGGCTCAGTTCCTTGAGCAGCTCGCGGGCCCGACCGCCCTCGCCGGCCTCGACCCGGCGACGGGCCTCGGCCAGCCGATCCGGGGCGGCGCTGGATGAAAAGACGCCATTATCCGCCTCCAGAGACGGGAAGGAAACCTCCTCTACCTCCCACTCATGGGGAAGCTCCTCCTCGCCGGCGTCATCCGCTGCCCTCTCCGGGCGATCCCGGCTGGCCCCATCGTCGGAAGTAAAATCGATGCTGGGCTGCATGGGCGTCTCTTTCCTGGGCGCTGGCGAGGGGTTCAGGGGCGGTGCTTGGTAATCGATGATCTCGTTGCCATCCTCCAGGCCCCGGGTGGTTATCTCGGCGGGCCTGGATTCGGCGGGCTCGGATTCGGGCCCCGCTATTGGCGCCTCGCTGCCTGACGTCGCCGGGTCGCCACCGGGCTCCGGGCGACGGTAGGCGGTCGCAGGATCGGCCTTCGCGTCCGACTCGCCGTCGGCGGCCTCGTCGAACACCCGCGGCGGATGCTCCGCGCGCTCGTTGAATACCGCGCGCTCGCCAGCGGCAGCTGACTCACCGGCAGCAGCCACCGGTGCTAGTCCGTAACGCGCCAGCAGACGCTCCACTTCGTCGCATACGGCGGGATTGCCGCCCTCGCGCAGGCGGGCGGCCTCTCTCTCGGCCTCCTCGCGACTGCCCTGCTCCAAGTGAACATTGAGCAGCTTTAGGCGAAGATCATCACGCTCAGGCTCCCGAGCCAGATTTATCTCGAGGAGCTCCAGGGCCTGGTCGTAGCGGCCATAGGCCATGAAGATATCGGCCTCGCTGATCGCCTCGGCCTGGGGCAGCGAGCCCTGTACCGACGGTGCGGCCGGTGCGGCGGTGGCCAAGCTTGCGCTCTCACGCCGTCCTGGCGCCTGGGCGCCCGGCACGGCAACCCGTACCGGGCCGACCCCGACCGCGGCGGAGTCAGCGTCTTCCTGGCGGCGACGGTGGCGCACCGCGAGCCACAGCGCCAGCAGCGC